>DYOH01000055.1 GCA_020720625.1 Acetofilamentum sp.
TTTTTGATTTAAATTTGTCTAACAATAAAGTTGCATTTATGACTTGAATTCAGCAATTAAAAAAAATACACTCGACTATAATTATTCAAAAATAATAAGCAATTGGTTCTTCTCTACCGCTTTTCCAGCCTTACATATTATACTTTTAACTTTAGCGTCGCCAATGGCTTTAATGTTATTTTCCATTTTCATGGCTTCCAGAATAAGCAGTGCGTCGCCTTTCTTTACTTCCATGCCTTCAGAAACTAGCACTTTAAGTACCATTCCCGGCATTGGGGCTTTAAGTTCGTTCATTTTAAGATCACTCCCCCTCTTAATGCCCATTTTATTGAGCAAAATATCGATAGATTCCTCCACTTTTACATCGTATTTAACCCCGTTAATTCTCAATATCACTGTTTTATTGGCTTCATCAACAGCAATAAACTCAAAAGCATGCTTTTTGCCCTGGTAAAAAACAGTATTAGAATGAGTGTCGAAATCTGATAACGAAAAAGGCATTTCATTTAGTTTTCCTTCGAGCAAGCTTTGCTCGTCGAAAGTCAACTGAAAAATACGATTGGCAGTGGTAATCTGAAACATATATGTCTATTTAGATTTCAAATATACACAAGAAAATGCGTGTTGCAAAAAAATAGTTAAAATTTTAAATGCAATCGATTGTCGCAAAAAATTAGCTTAAAATTGCAATAGAAATTTACTTATCTTTGTAAACATACTTAAACCATATTCATTATGCAAAAGATAGATAATTATGATTTTTCAGGCAAAAATGCAATTATGCGCGTTGATTTTAACGTGCCACTAAACGCAGAACGCCAAGTAACCGACGATACCCGCATCAAAGCAGCTATTCCTTCTATAAAATCAATTCTAAACAAAGGCGGTGCAGTAATATTAATGTCGCATCTTGGCAGGCCCATAGGCGGGCCCGAGGAGAAGTACTCTTTAAAGCATGTAATTCCTTCGCTATCTGCTCATTTAGGAATGGAAATATTATTTGCAGATGATTGCATTGGAGAATCAGCCATTTCTGCATCCAAAAATCTAAAAGCCGGACAAGTTTTATTGCTGGAGAACCTTAGATTTTACAAAGAAGAAGAAAAAGGCGACCGTGCATTTGCCGAAAAACTGGCTAAACTTGCTGCTGTATATGTAAACGATGCCTTTGGTACAGCTCATCGTGCCCATGCCAGTACAACAATAATAGCCGATTTTTTTCCCAACGATAAGATGTTTGGTTATTTGATAGAGAACGAACTAAATAGTATGGATGCCGTGCTAAAAACCCCTAGAAGACCTTTTACAGCCATATTGGGAGGAGCAAAAGTATCTACAAAAATTACAATTATTCACCAAATGCTCGAAAAAGTTGACAACATTCTCATTGGAGGCGGTATGACCTATACCTTCATAAAAGCAAATGGCGGAAACGTAGGCAACTCGCTGGTAGAAGAAGATTTACTGGACATGGCCAAAGATGTGCTTGAACAAGCAGCCAAAAAAGGTGTAAAAATATATTTACCGCTCGACCAAGTACTTGCAGATAAATTCGATAATGATGCCAATACCAAAATCACCCGCATTGACAATGGCGAAGAAGGATGGATGGGACTTGATGTTGCCGACAAAACGATTGAACATTTCTCTTCGGTTATTGCCCAATCTAAAACCATTCTGTGGAATGGTCCGATGGGCGTTTTCGAAATGCCTAATTTCCAAAATGGAACTGTAGAAATTGCCAAAGCTATTGCCAAAGCAACAAAAGATGGAGCATTTAGTTTGGTTGGTGGTGGAGATTCTGTTGCAGCCGTTAATCAATTTGAGCTTGCCGACCAGGTAAGTTATGTAAGTACAGGAGGTGGCGCAATGCTTGAATATCTTGAAGGAAAAGAGTTGCCCGGAATTAAAGCTATCAGACACTAAAACAATACAATAAGCTAAAAAATAAACCGCCCATGAAGCACGGGGCGGTTTTTCTTATCTATTTTTTTGACATATTTTATGGATTTTTTATTTCTTTTAATCTTAAAGAAACCGTTTATTAAAAAAATATTTTGTGTAAACATTCAAGAATAAACAAAAACAAATGAATCTAATCTGTAAAATAATTTATCAAAATGCATGTTTGATTAGAAAAGTATTTTTAAGTAATTTTGTAAGCTCAAAAACCTAAAACGTATGATTAATTTATTCTTTTTCAAGAAACATGCCCCAAGGTGGATAGTTCTATCCATCGACATGATAATAAGCGCAGTTTCTATATTAGCGGCTTTTTATCTGAGGCATAATTTTAATCTTCCGGATAACACCAACATCCTTTATGTAATCCCTTTTGTAGTTACAATAAGACTTATAAGCTTTATTCTAAGCCGCACTTATGCCGGAATAGTGCGATACACCAGCACAAAAGACTCCATTAGAATTATTATTGTTGTTAGTAGTGGTACTTTTATTTTCTTACTAACCAATATTTTTGGATATTTATTCGACGAAAAACCAATTATCCCCTACAGCATTATTCTGATTGATTATTTTGTTAGCGTTTTCTTATTAACTTCATCAAGATTAGTTTATAAAGCTGTTTATTATGAAGTAAGTAATTACGCCAAACAAAAACTCCACGTGATTATTGTTGGTGCCGACGAGTTTGCTTTCTCTACAAAAAAAGCGCTCGAAAGAGAAAACGACGCCCGATACGAGGTTGTTGCATTTGTAGACAACGAAAACCAATCTACCGGAAAAAAACTTGATGGTATTTCGATTTTCAGTATAGACAGACTGCCAGAACTTTTAGAAATAAATACCATTTCGAGCATTATTATCGCGAAACACAAACTTGCAACTGATATAAAAAAAGAAATAATAGATATCGCCTTAAATTACTATGTAAAAGTTTTAAGCGTTCCAAAATTTTCTGATTGGATAAATGGAGAACTAAGCTTTAAACAGCTTAAAAAACTTAAAATTGAGGATTTGCTGGAACGTCCGCCCATTGTGCTCGATAAGCAAAAGATAAGCGAAGAGGTAAAAAACAAAACGGTACTAGTTACTGGAGCAGCCGGATCTATTGGTAGCGAAATTGTTCGTCAGCTTACCAGTTTCAAACCACACAAAATTATCGTTTTCGACCAGGCAGAATCGCCCCTGTACGAGTTGGAAATGGAACTCAGAGACCAATTCCAATATTTCGATTTCGAAATTGTGATTGGCGATATGACCAATACCGAGCGAATGGAAAAGATGTTTTCCAGCTTTAAACCCGAGATAGTTTACCATGCAGCAGCATATAAGCATGTTCCGATGATGGAAAATAATCCGTCGGAGGCCGTTCGCAATAATGTTTTCGGGTCGAAAACCATAGCCGATTTATCTATGAAATATGGCGTATCCAAGTTTGTTATGGTTTCAACCGACAAGGCAGTAAACCCAACCAATGTTATGGGAGCCACCAAACGAATTGCCGAAATTTATACACAATCGCTCAATGCCATAGGAACCACCAAATTTATTACCACCCGTTTTGGCAATGTGCTCGGCAGCAATGGATCTGTAATACCGCGCTTTAAAAGCCAAATCGAAAGCGGCGGCCCAATTACGGTTACCCATCCTGAAATAACCCGTTTTTTTATGACAATTCCAGAAGCTTGTAGCTTGGTACTTGAAGCAGGAGCACATGGAAACGGCGGCGAAATTTTTATCTTCGACATGGGAAAATCGGTAAAAATTGTAGATTTGGCAAAAAAAATGATTATGCTCTCCGGCCTTAAACTAGGTAAAGATATTCATATAAAATTTACCGGACTTAGACCTGGAGAAAAACTTTACGAAGAACTATTGGCCGACAAAGAAAACACACGGCCAACCCACCATAACCAGATCATGATTGCCAACGTAAGGAGTTACGATATCAGAGAAATTAAATCGCAAATGGACTTACTCTCTGAATCACTTCACTCCAACGACAATTTTTCGATTGTAAGACAAATGAAAGATATTGTGCCCGAATTTATCAGCAAAAATTCTATTTTCGAAAATCTCGACAAGGAAGCTGTAGCCCAAGGAATATAACACAAAAAAGGGTTTGCTAAACGCAAACCTTTTTTTTTAAAGAAATCAAAAATAATATCAAACTAAAACATTTACCTGCGAATTAAACCTGGTCGCCGAATTCCATCAGGAAAGCCTTAATAAAACCATTTAAATCGCCATCTAGTACAGCTTGTGTATTAGAAGTTTCGTAGCCTGTACGAACATCTTTTACCAACTTGTAAGGTTGCAACACATAGCTTCTTATTTGCGAGCCCCACTCAATCTTCTTCTTCATACTCTCAATATTTTGCTTGGTTTCGCGGCGCTTTTGCAACTCAATTTCATACAACTGAGATTTTAATAATCGCAGGGCATTCTCCCTGTTTTTTAGTTGCGAGCGGGTTTCGGTATTTTCAATAGCAATACCTGTTGGCAAGTGGCGCACCCGTACACCCGTTTCCACCTTGTTTACATTCTGACCACCAGCCCCTCCCGAACGGAAAGTGTCCCATTCAATATCGGCCGGATTAATCACAATTTCAATAGTATCGTCAACGATAGGCGAAACAAAAACCGAAGCAAAAGAAGTTTGTCTTTTACCCTGGGCATTAAAGGGCGAAATACGCACTAAACGATGCACACCATTTTCGCTTTTTAAATAGCCATAGGCAAATTCACCTTCAAACTCAAGAGTAACAGTCTTAATTCCGGCTTCGTCTCCCCCAAGGTAATCAATTTGCCTTACTTTATACTTATTCCTCTCTCCCCAGCGTATATACATCCGCATAAGAATTTCACTCCAATCCTGACTCTCTGTGCCTCCGGCTCCGGAATTTATTTTAAGAATTGCCCCCAGTTTATCTTCTTCCTTGCGGAGCATGTTCTTAGACTCCAAATCTTCTATACGTTCAATAATTTCGTTGAAATGCACTTCCACTTCTTCTGGAGAAGCATCTCCACTTTGCAAAAAATCGTAAAATACGATTAAATCTTCCACACCTGCGTCGATTTTGGCAAAAGCATCGGTCCATTTTCGAATAGCCGTAATTTTTCTCATTTGCTCCTCGGCCGCCTCCGAATCGTTCCAGAAATTGGGCGCGTGGGTTTTTTCGGTTTCATTTTCTACTTCAATAATCTTAGCATCAATGTCAAAGATGCCTCCTCAGCGCATCCCGTCGCTCCACGATGGCTTTTATTTGATCTATATTAATCATTTGCGTTATATTTTGATGCAAAATTAACAATTTTAGGATTCAAAATCTACAATGAAATACAAAAAATCTATCATCTGAAAAATGTGAATCGCCATATTAAGGATTATAAGCCGCTTTTTGCAAAATCATCTGAGCATCGGTTTCGGCCATAAGCTCCATAAGGCTAACATGAGGGTTCTTTTGCATGTATAAAAACACAATTTGTCGCCCAATAAAAGTACCGGCTCGTCCGGGCGAGTTATTTCCAAAAGCAGCAGTAAAAGGAGCATCACCGGTAAACTTTCGAATTTCGATGGCCGAAGTTTCAAACAATTTCTTATTTTCAATCAAAAATGTCCAAATGGCATTTTCGTTCTCCCGAAGCCAATTTAACTCCGCATTCGAATAATTCAAAAGTAAAGTATCAGGCAAATATGGCAGCATAGCCCTTTGAAAATACTGCAATTTACCTTCATATACCATCGCAGCCAGCAAATCAGCCTTCTGCATTTCCTTTGCATAATTCATTCTACCATAAGCCTCTGCCACATCAACCACTATTCGTTCGGGCACCATCCTTTTGCGCAAATACACCGGAATTTCGAGGTAATCGTAAAACAAGCATTTTGTTCCCAAATATTTATCAAGGGAAATACCAATGAGCAAACTATCTGTAACCATAGATTGATTAAACCCACTAATACAAGTATATACAAAAGGTATTTCGAATAAAGAGTCGTAGAAAGCCATGTAACTAAATAACTGCTCCAACTGATTACGGTAAATGCTCAAATCATCGAAATGCTCATCAACCTTTTGTTTAACTTCTTTCATTGTAGCATCGCCGGTAAATTTAGTAAGGTAAAGCGGAAAAAGTGAATCACTCGGATTACCCATTCTAAGAATATGAAAGGAATAGAGTTCAAAAAAAGGATTAAATCTGGCTAATAAAGTATCAACAGGTAGTTGAGGCTCCAAAAACAATGCAGAATCCAGACGCTTTATTTCTACATCTCTCTCCAGATGATTTACATCGCGCACAAATTCGGATTTTTGACAAGCTCCCACAAGAAAAAGAAATATTATCAAAAGAAAAAATTGGCCTTTCATGCTTAATTATTTTAAAAATGATGGGAAATTAACTTATAATTTGGTATAAAAACTATCCATTTCTAGCATTATTGTAAGCAATATAAAGAAAATTGACAAATTTTTAAAATTATTTGCGATTTTATTTGGAAACAATACAGATATTAGATTATATTTGAGTGTTTTAAAACATAATGTATTTAGCTATGATTCGTAAGTCAGATTGCTTGGATTGCATAGAGAGTAAAGACTCTATTTTTAATATACTTTCGGCAGAGGAGAAAGAAATTCTCATTAAGAATCATTCTTGCTCTTACTACAAAAAAGGTGAGATTATCTACAAAGAAGGTGATAAACCCACCGGACTTATTTGCTTGTCGAAAGGTAAGGTAAAAGTATTTAAGGAAGGAGTTGGTGGGCGCGAACAAATTGTTAGATTAGCCAAAACCCTTGGATTTATAGGATACAGAGCCTTATTTGCATCAGATAATTACATATCGTCGGCGGTAGCACTCGAAGATTCTGTAATTTGCATTATCGACAAAGAAAGTATTTTTAAAGTTATACGAAGCAATGGCGAACTAGGTCTTCGGATAATACACGAACTTGCCGAAGAATTGGGTTTCTCAAACGCTCGCACAGTAAGTCTTACGCAAAAACACATCAGAGGCCGTTTAGCAGAATCAATCATATTTTTAAAAGAGACCTATGGTTTGGAAGAAGATAATTCTACCATAAAAGTATACCTCTCACGCGAAGATTTAGCCAATTTGTCGAACATGACCACATCAAACGCTATTAGAACACTTTCTACTTTTGCATCAGAAGGTGTAAT
Source organism: Acetofilamentum sp. (assembly GCA_020720625.1). Lineage (GTDB taxonomy): Bacteria > Bacteroidota > Bacteroidia > Bacteroidales > DYOH01 > DYOH01. Next base: position 7,150 of record DYOH01000055.1, read on the forward strand.
TTCTATCGATGGGAGAAAAATCAAAATTGAAAATCATTCATTACTTCAAAAAATAAGCGAATTAGGATAATTTTTTATCATAAATATACATTAAACCTTTAAGCGCCAAATTGTTTAAAGGTTTTTTTTTACACTATGCTAAAATATTCATTGAATTATGCTTTTGGAATATGCTAAAAAAACTACTTTTGCCAACAATAAAAAATCCAATAAGCAATAATTCATAGAAACAATAAACTGAGAAATAAGTTGATGATAGAAATACCAATAGCAAAAGCCAGACAAAAAAATCAAGCTTTATCCACATAAAACAAAAAAACTGATACGCATGTACAAAAATATTCTATTACTAATCACTATATTGCTCTTGCAAACTTTAGAAAGCGAAGCGCAGTTGCGTACGAGTTTCGAAAAAAACACCTATCTATCAGGCCACGCCTCCATGCCCTACCGATTTTTAAAACCGGAGCAAATAGAAGACAGTCTCACCTACCCGCTTATACTCTTTTTGCACAGTGAGAAGCAAGCCGGTGATGATAACGAAAAGCAACTTAACCATTTTATTATGGAATTTGCCAAAAATAAAAAGCGGAGCCATTACCCAGCCTTTATAATTGCCCCCCAATTGCCAATGGGCAAATCATGGACTACTGCAGTAAGTGGCACTCAACAGAAGAATTTTGCTCCTATACCCAACAAAGAACTAAGATCAAGCATGGACTTAATTCGGAGCATTGCAGAAAAATATCCTGTTGATACTAACCGCATCTACATTATTGGCATTTCGGAAGGTGGTATGGCCACCTGGGAATTAGCCATGCATTATGGCTCACAAATATCGGCTATTGTAAGCATTTGCGCCACATGCAATTCTCAACAAATAAAAACTTTAGAATTCTCCACTCCGGTATGGGCCTTTATTGGTGCCAACGATCAAAGATTTTCTGCCAGCGAGGCAACAGCATTGTTCAGCGATTTACAAGCAAAAAATCTGCCGGTAAAACTTAGTGTTCTCGAAAATCAGGATCTAAACTGTTGGAACGAGACCTTAAACCTTGATTTATTTAATTGGTTATTTGCTCAATCGAAATAAAAATATGCGCGTGTTTAAAAATCCACTATGGGAAATTACAGGCCTACTAATACTTACAGGAATTGTATTAAGTATATATGCCTTTAGCAGTAAAGAGATAAAACTGGGAAACCAGCAAATAGAAAAATCGGGCATGAAAGCTTTTTTTACCAGCAGCGAAAATACTACCGCCGAATTTATTAGCTTGCCCAAAAGCATGGAACCTGCCAAAGCAAAACAAGAACCCGATACGGCCTCTCAGCGAATATTATTTATTGGCGATTCGATGTTAGAAGGGCTAATGCACAAAGCCAAAGAATATACAGATTATAACGGACACGAACTATTTCCTGTAATCTGGTACAGTTCGTCCACCCTGTGGTATGGCCAATACGATACCTTAAGCTACTTTATACGCAAGTTTAAACCTACCTATATTATGGTGGTATTAGGTGCCAACGAGCTATTCATCAGCAATATATTCGAAAAGCGGAACAAATACGTAAAACACATCCTTGAGCAGATAGACACAATTCCGTTTGTTTGGATTGGTCCACCCAACTGGAAAGATGATACCGGTATAAACGATATGATTATAGCCAATGTTGGAACCGCAAGATACTTTGAATCGAAAAAACTTAGCTACAAAAGAGCCAAAGACGGAGCACATCCAGTAAGAAGCTCCTCTGATATGTGGATGGACAGTATTGCTAGCTGGGTAATGAACCAAAGCATGCATCCGATAATTTTACGCAAACCGGTAGGAATAAGCCCCCGATACCCAGGCCCAACACTTCTTCAACCCATTTATTAATATGAACTGGAATAATTTAAGAGATAATCTTCTCCATTTATTGCAATACGATATAAAAGCACCCTTACTTTTCAACAGCGGTAGCTTTTTGCTGCTATTTTTACTGTTTATCATTGTATACATTTTTATACATAAACGCAGAACGGCCGTTTCGCTTTTTGTGATAATCTTTAGTCTGTTTTTTTATTACAAATCAAGCGGAATGTATTTTCTGATACTTGTTTTTACAGCCATAACCGATTATGCCTTCGCCTTGCTCATCTATAAAGAAAACAACAAACGACTTCGCAAACTCTGGCTATTCCTTTCCGTAGGCGTTAGTTTGGGAATACTCGCCTTTTTTAAGTATTCAAACTTCTTCCTGGAAAATATAGTCATGTTGCTACAGTTGGCAGGCGATTTTCCGCTCATCACAGAATATATCCAAAATCAAACACCAGCATTCCAGACAAGCATACAGGATATAATTTCGGGAAATTTTCAGCCGTTGGATATATTTCTGCCCATTGGAATTTCATTCTACACCTTTCAATCCATAAGTTACGTATTGGATGTGCATTGGGGCAAATTAGAACCCACCAAAAGTTTTATGGATTATGCCTTCTTTCTCTCATTTTTTCCACAGCTGGTAGCCGGTCCAATAGTAAAAGCCAACTTATTTCTGCCTCAGCTAAGTAAAGATATTCATATTGATAAGAAAGAAGTGTATGCAGGCCTTTGGCTAATCATGCTCGGTTTATTCAAAAAAGCTGTAATTGCCGATTATATTGCCCAATACAACGATTTGGTATTTGCCAATCCAATGCAATACAGTGGCTTCGAAAATCTCATGGCCGTTTATGGCTATACACTGCAAATTTATCTTGATTTTTCGGGCTATTCAGATATGGCCATTGGTCTGGGCAAAATGATGGGCTTTGATTTAGGCATCAACTTTAATCTTCCGTACCAATCAAAAAATATAACCGAATTCTGGCGTAGATGGCATATATCCCTTTCGTCGTGGCTTCGCGACTATGTATATATTCCTTTGGGCGGCAACCGCGGGGGCAACTACAAAATGTACCGCAACCTAATGCTAACCATGCTAATTGGAGGAATGTGGCATGGCGCCGACTGGAAATTTGTTTTTTGGGGAGCCATGCACGGTATTGCCCTTGCAGTGCACAAAATGTTGCAACCACAACTACAGAAATTACCCAAAAACTTCATAATTACAATACTTGCATGGTTAATAACTTTCCATTTTGTGATATTCCTGTGGATTTACTTCCGCGCACAAAATTTTGATATTGCCTCTCAAATACTGCATCAGATAGCATACTCATTTGATTTGGCGTATCTAAAACCATTTTTTGCCGTTAGAAGCACATGGATATATTTTGTGCTCATAGGATTTGCCATGCACATACCCACATCAGATTTTAATCAAAAAATTACAGATAAATATATTATGATGCCTTATGCTGTTAAAGCATTGTTATTTATACTCATAGTACAATTGGTAGTGCAATTTAAACTCGAAGATGTGCAACCTTTTATTTATTTTCAGTTTTAATTTTTATACCTTTGTATGTATAAAACAAAGTTTTAAACTATCTAGATGTAGAATTGAAAAAAAAGCTTCGTTATAGAAACTAAAACAAAAATGCGATGAATAAAAATTATATTTCATGGATACTGCTGATACTTCTCGTCTCGGTATTTTCATGCAAAACAACACAAACCGAAAATTCCGATGCAAATAAATCCAACGGAAATGAAACAGGTACCGAAGAAAATCAAACGGTAAAAGTAAAATTTACAGCGCAAACCTACGAAATACCGCAATTGGTTAATTATTTTCCGATGGAAGGAGCCTACCTGATAAACAGTTTTCGCCCCTTGGGATGGTCCGACAATGGTTTATTTGCATACGTCATAGAACCCGCCGATGAAGCCTGCGGATGCTATTTTTTCGAAATCTATATACAAAATTTAAAGAACGACAAAATAGAATGGTCGTATAAATTTGAAAAAGAGATACATGAAACCGATTATACCATCGATAGTATTTGGGCCACACACGACAGCCTTTTTACAGCCAAATTAAACGAATACAAAATAATATCGAATAAACGCTTTCATTTACGCAACGGACAACTCAATAACAAAGGGAAAAATTATTTCTTTAATTTTAGCAAAGAGACCAAATTCGACGACGATTATCAGATAGATTGGGTAAGTGCATCAAAACTTGAATTGAAAGAGGAGAACGAAGAAACACCTTTGTTCAGTTTTAAAGAAACAGCCTACGAATATGTTCTAAACACAGGACTTTCGGGCTATTTGCACAGCCCCTACGAAGACCGCGTGGCATTTATAATTTGGCAGGCCCGATGGGGCTACGAAGGCACACCTTATGTAGTAAACTACAAAGTAGTAGGTGCCGAATTACCATAAAAATAAAAAAATATCAGATAGTCTTTTTTCTTTTCATTATTTTTACATACATTAGTCAAAGTTTTATAAAAAAACACATGATATGGAAATAAAAGATCACTTGCTGCAAGGTCCGAAGGTAAAATTCCAAAAAACCCCTAATCATAGCGGAGAATTTGCCAAAGGCGATTTAGATACTATCGTGTTGCATTATACAGCCGGTCCACTAGGACCATCGTTGGCAACCTTAACAAATCCAAGAGTAAAAGCCTCTGCTCATTTATGCGTAGACAGAGACGGAACAGTGGTTCAATTAGCTCCTTTTAATATTCAAACATGGCACGCCGGAAAAAGTGAATGGAAAGGAAAAGTAGGCTTAAACAAATATTCCATTGGCATTGAAATAGTAAACGACGGCCCGCTAACCAAAAGCGGAAATATTTACAGAGCTTGGTACGGTGCCTCCCTTATCGAAAGCGATGTAATTGAGGCCACCCACAGAAACGAATCTATTCCAAGATATTGGCATACGTATACCACCGAGCAAATAGAAGTAGTAAACGAAATTTGCCAGTTGCTGATAGATACTTACGGAATTACAGAAATAGTAGGACACGAGGAGATTGCCCCCATGCGCAAATCAGACCCAGGCCCTGCATTTCCGATGGACCGAATTAGAAACAAACTACTCAAAGGCAATAGAGACGAAGATGAAGGCCTTAACGACGACCTCAAAAATGGCAGAGTCTTAGCCAGCTCCCTGAATATCAGAGAGGCTCCAAGTCCTGAGGCTGCAAAAGTAGCTAAATCTCTTACTAAAAATCAGAAGGTAAAAATACTCGAACAAAAAGGAGAATGGTTTAGAGTAACGACTGAAGTTGAAGGCTGGGTTTCAGCTAAATATATCGGACTAGAATAAGATAAAAATATATTATGAAGAGATGGTTAGTAATAGGTGGCATTGTTCTGGTAGCTTTACTGGTGTTTGGATGGTTCTATTCCGAAGGCTATTTTAACAATTTCAGCTGGCAAGGAATAACTATTCTGGCAGCTTCTTTAGCTGCTCCCTTCCAGTTCTTGTTCGGAAAAGCAAAAGATCTTACCAAAACCGAAGAATTTATCAATCATAATTTAGAAGTGCAAAAACTCGAACAAAAGCACCGCGAAGAATATGATAAATTGATTCAGGAAAGAGAGCAAAAAATGCGCGATTTAGACAAAGAGATACAGCTATTGCAATCCAAAGTTGAACTTGTTGACCAAAAACGCGAAAAAATTGCTACCGAAGTAAGCAACATGACACCTAATGAAAAAATAAAAGAAGCCCAAAATTTATGGGGTTCCTAATATGGACAAATACAGATGAAAAACATTTTTAACCTTATATTAATTCTTGTTCTATTTGCCGCCCAATCGATGGCGCAGGAACAAAAATATCCTGTAAATATTCCACAAGGACAAAGCCAAACGCTTAATGCTACAAGTTTTGACCTCTGGGTACTGAGCGAAAACCAGTTTAACAAAGCTTTAGCCGACTCCAAAGAATTGCCTCTGGTAAAAATGCAAGTGGAAGATTTAAAGTCGATTGTTAAGCTTAACGAGCAAAAAGAAGCTGAATTAGTAAAATTAAAGGAAACCCTTACTAAAGACCGCGATTTCTATAAGCAAAACTGGGAAGATTGCAGCAAAAATGTAGAAAAAATGGCCAAAGACTACAAAAGACAAAAACTAATTGCCCGCGTGGCCGTTATTGCTGTGCCTATTGCCTTTGTAGTTGGTCTTATTATTTAAAACTTTACAAACTAAAAAAAATAGCGAATAATGGAATACGTATCAGAAGGTCAAAAACTACTCATGACTGATTTTTGGGGCAGGATATATTTGCCCATAGGAATTTGGCTGTTGCTTATTGTAATATTAATTGGAGCCTTGGTTGTAAAATATTCGTTTGGAAACTGGACACCAGAGCGCAAAAATCCTTATGAAACTGAAACTTTAGGTTTACCAAGAGGGCTCTTTAGAGCTATTCTAACGCTTACATTACTATTTATTACGGTAATGTTTGAACTGGCAAACCTATACTCAGGTGCAGCATCAGAAGAAAACTTTATTCAATGGCTTACAGCTTTCCAGATGATGATAGCTTTCTACTTCGGATCTAAAGTAATGCACCACATTACCAGCACTGATAGACATAAGGCCAAATTTGAAACTGAACAAAAAACACAGTTGCTAGCATCTCAAATGCCTACTACTAATACGCCGGCTAGTGGTACCCAATCGGAAGAATTTTACGACGAAGAAGCAGCAGGATAATTTTAACTATTTTTCATAAGTTTTACAACCCGCAATTACAATATTTGCGGGTTTTTTATTTTGCATAACCATAAAAACATGGGCCTGCAATTACAGCAAAAGCATCCATATTACCGATTAGGTACTTTTTCTTTACCATCCGCTAATTGCCAGCAAATCGCCGGTGTTTACAAAATAATGCTCAATAGGATGTAAGCTCTCGGTGCGGGCTTTCAGCTCAATCAGTTGCAACAACCAGGATACCTTTAAAGCAAGGGAAGTCCTTACAAAGGTATCCATTGTACGGTTATTTAAAGTAATATGATTTGCTTGCTTTTCCTTTATCTCGTTAAGCTCCGCAATCTGTATATCTATAGGGGTATTGTTGAAATGGTTACGGATAGACTCAAAGCGGGAATTTAGTTCTGCGAGCTTTTTCATGCGCGAATCTTCAGCCTGTCTGAAATACCACGAACGATTTTCAGATTTAGCCATTTGTTGTTTTATTTTACCATATTCCAAAATCAAATCAATAACCTTATTTTCATTTTTCACCAAGGTTTTAAGCAAGTCGTTAAAACTTATTTTCATCAATCTCTCACTTCATTTCATACAAAAAAATTTCACACACCAAAGCTTATGCTCCAATTTGAAGGCCATTATCGGTCGAAGAATCCTGAATGGACTAAATATTGTTACTTTGCAGCAAATCAATTTCATTAGGATACACAAACATAAAACTAATATTATTGAAATATTTTGTTACAAACTTGGCCATATTATCCATTGAATGTTCGTAAGATGCAGTATGTTTGCGCGCCAAATTAAAAATAACCATGGTATCGGGTTTTACATCCACCATAACTACCAGCTTATCGTTGTAATTCGTTAATACTTTAAATTGAAAAGTGAAATTAACTTTGATATTTTCTTTGATAAAATGATGCGACTCCGGAGTTCCGTAAATAATTAATTTGTTACCGGTATTGATAATAATTTGCGCTATGCGCTTAAACCAATCGCAAAACCCTTTTTCTAAATAAGCTTTTGGCGGAAGAATCAAAACAAATCGCTTAACCGTATTTATGGGTTGATGCAACTTAATGATGTAAATAGACGATTCGCTTTTTTTAAGCAAATCGGTGGTAAGATTTCCAAAGAAACTGTCGATAATAGAAGCCTTTTCGTGCAAACCAATAAAAAAATGATTGATATGCCTTTCTTTTACCGTATTGATAATCCCAGATGCAATATTTATATCATACCTAATCAGGGTTTTCAAGTGAATATCGGCCGATGCGGCGTGCTTGCCTGCAAAAGCAAGCATTTTTTTTGCCCTGTTCACATTTTCGTTATTTTGGTTATTCTCTGTAATGATATGCAGCCCAAAAACACGATTACTGGCCTTCTTATCGATGGTATTTATGGCGAAATTGAGTAAATTTTCGGCAGTAGCCTCGTTGGACAGACCAATAAGGGTATTTTCGCCCCGCAATCCTTCCTGCAACGATTTACGTTTTAAATCTTCCTCAGCAATTTTCCGACCTACGTTTTGGGTAACAAAAGAACTAATGGTACTAGTAACCAATATCATAATTACCACAGCGTTAAAAATATGTTCGTCGAGCAAATGAATGTCGGCCCCAGCAGGAGTTTGACCGATTATTAAATCGAACCCAATAAGCGCAATTGCCAGGGCAGCAGCCACCCGCGAATTACTTAAGGCAAAGATCAACATTCCCTGTTTTTTCGAAAGGAGGAATATTCTCTCTGTGGCAATAGCCGCTAAATATTTGGATGCCACTGCCACCAAAGCCATTACAGATGCAATGATAAGGGCATTAAAACTGCCAAACAAAACCCTGAAATCAATAAGCATACCTACCCCAATTAAAAAAAAAGGGATAAAAATAGCGTGCCCAATAAATTCAATCCTGTTCATCAGCGGACTAGAGTGAGGTATTAACCGATTGAGCGCCAAACCGGCAAAAAAAGCACCAATAATAGGCTCCAATCCGGCTAGCATGGCAAGAAAAGCCGATAAAAACACCACACTTAACACAAAAATATAGTGCAGAATATTATCACTAACCCGTTTAAAAAACCAACGACTAATAAGCGGAATCAACCAAAACATAATGATTCCGAAAATAAGGATGGAGACCGCGAATTTAATCCAAAAACCAAATTCAACCGTAGCTTTTACATTATTAGAAACAATTGCAAGAATCATCAGAGCCGTAACATCAGCAATGAGTGTCCCGGCAATGGCAATATTTACGGCCAAATTTTTAGAAATTCCGAGCTTGCTAACCATCGGATAAGTAACCAACGTATGAGAAGCAAAAATACTGGCAATCAATATTGATGCCGACAGACTATAATCGAGCAGCAAATAAAAAACCGGAATGCCTATAGAAACTGGAATTATTACAGTAAGAATACCAAAAATAATTCCTTTGGTTTTATTTTTAATAAACTCATTAATGTCTATTTCCAATCCGGCAATAAACATTAAATAGAGAATGCCCACCGTACCAAAAAGCACAATACTAGCATTACGCGAAATAAGATGAAACCCAAATTCCCCAATTAATAAGCCCGCAATGATATAACCCAATAATGATGGTATTTTAAAACGCTCCAACAAAATGGGAACTAGTAAAATAATCAACAATATCAGAAGAAAAACCAAAACCGGTTCATGCCAGGGTAAAGAAAAATCTATATGCATTTATGATTTGATAAATAAAAATACAAATTTTCGGCACAACCCAAAAACCAAAGCAAAATTTATTCCGGCAGGTAATAAAAAACCAGCACAGGATTAAGCTGCGGAAAAAGCCACTTCTGTTGATTTGCGGCAGAAAACAAACGAAAATCAGTAAAGCCGGCAATATCGGTGTAATTGGCAAAAAAGTTTTCGGGTTCAAAATCAAACATCAAGCCATTAGCTGCCACCGGTAAAAACAAACTCAACTGTCCTAAGGAATTGCTCTGCGCATAAAAGCCGGGCATCTCCAACCAGGCATCCAACACAGTGCTGTGCTCCGAAGGAGATGCCAAACTGCGTTGCACCGAATCGCTCAAAAAAGCCACAACACCAGTGGCTTCAGGGACAATCTCCCAAGTAGAATTTGTAGCATCAAGCTGGGCACGCAAAAAAATATCCACTTGCGTGCCTGTTACATCAATTTTGGGCAACATTCTAACAAGAGATGCCGCATTTCTATAATTTACAGTTTCAAACTCCACACTATCGGAAGCTTTTAAGCTTATGGTATAGTTGTATGTATAAAACAAAGGATGCTCAATTCGAACATTAATCACACCGTCGGCCAAATTTCCAAAACTAAGCATTCCGGATGAATCAGCCTTTTTAATATAAACTGAATCGTTCATCGCCAGAAAAACACGTGCCTCGTAGAGCGAAAAAATCTGCTCGCCATTATTAGCTGCAGAAACCAACTGCAAGGTGTATTTTATGGTTTTGCCCAACAATGCATCTTCGGGCTCCGGAGATGGGAAAAAACTTTCGTTTTTATCGGTACAGGCAGCCGAAAAAAACAACATTAAAAAAGTAGCAAGCTTAACAGCTACAATCAAAGTAGACTTCATAGTTTATGCTTTATGGAGTAAAACTGATTCAATTGAAAATAGAGACCATACGAATATTCAAAAAATCCGTTGAAAATATCATAGTAAACATCCAATGCCGCAGTAAATCGAAACTGCCTGATGCTATTATTGCTCACTTCGAAATGCCCAAGCACAAAAGAGCGTTGACCTTCGATATCGAATAAATTGGCCGGATTGTATTGATTAAAGAGTGGATTTCCTTTGGCAGTAAGAAAATAATCGCCATACCAATAACCCAGCGAATACATGGTACGAGGCATTTTTATAGCCACTTGACTCAGAAAAGCCCTGCCTCCGGTAAAGGGATATTGCTTTTGTGGAGATAAATCAAAAAAGCCAAGCAAATATTGTTCGGCAATCCACTGCCGCCCGTTTTTTGTAATCGATGCAGAATACCCCATTGCCACATTGGCCAGCGTTTCAACACCTTTATCTGCCACATCAATTTGCCCCCCATGATGCGTGATAATGGATTGCAATGGTATTTGAAGGCTGAAACGATCATTTTGTACACATCTGAATGTAGAAGCAGTACCTTGTGTAAACCATTCCTGAAAGGCATCGCCCCAAAGAATAAACTTTTCCCAATCAATCCAGATATCGGTAGAAAATGAATGGCCCTGATATAAAAACTGCAAACCCTTCTCTTGGGGATGCAAGAACACTTGCTCAGGATTATACATAGGCTCCAGCAAATTGTGCTGCAATGCCGAATGCAGATTTCCGGCCACTATGGTCCAATGCTCATTGGGCTTAAAGCGCAAACGCCATACCGGCGACAAATAATATACCTGGGAATCGCCATAGAAATAAACCACATGAAACCCCGCTACAGCATCGAGCCTATTATGCAAACGTATATGCAACAATGGATTCAGGCTATTACCAATAAGCGTGTATCCAGGCCAAAGTTTGGTAAAATATTCGTTGTTTTTAAAAAATAAAATATTCTGAAAGCTAAGGGCATAAGGCAACTGCTCAGTTACTCTTGCAGAATCGCTTTTCAGATATTGCATGGTTAATAGCTGCTGAGCCGAAGAATTGCTTGTACTGAGAAAAAGAAACAGCCAGAAAATTAACCTAAGCCGAAAAAAGTATTTCGTAACCACCATGTTTGCGCAAATTTAAAACCCTCTCATTATCCAGAATCAGGTATTGCCCTTTAATTCCCGTAAGCACACCTTCAATAAGCCCTTCCTTGTTGAAACTAAGCGAACTCACTTTTTTAGGTACAGAAAGCAAAGGATATTGAATCTCCAAAACCTCATCATCGTCGATTACATAAGCCGCCTTCTCCTCGGAGAGATGCTCATAAGCCAACTGTTTGGCATCCACCAGATTCACAAGCGGAACTTCAGCTTTCAACATTTTTTGCCACGAAGTTTTATCCTTGTAAAATTGCTTTAGCTCCACCTCCATCTCACCGGCCAAAGCTCTATATGGCAAACGAGCCAACTTAATGGCACTCGAAGCTCCCTGATCTATCCATCGGGTAGGAATTTGCGAAGCCCTTGTAACACCAACTTTTAAATCGCCCGATAAGGCCAAATAAACAAAATGGTCTTGCAAGCAGTTTTTCTCAGCGTAATCCATATCACGTGCCACACCCAAATGAGCCGTGCATTTTTCGGGGTTAAGCACACAATCGGCAGTTTCAGGCCGAGAAATTAAGCACTTATAGCAATAACCCTGAGCAAAAGATTTCACAGTTACAGCCCCACAGCCCAGGCAATGTATCACCTTGCTGTATTCCATGCGTATTGACTTACCAAGAAAATCGTTCAAAGGAATTTCCGTCTCAGTAAAACTCAAAAAATATTTTACCGGATGGGCATATTCGGCACGCATTTTTATAATATCTCCTTGTATTTGCATTTTCAGTTCATTTTAATATGATAAAAAGCCATCTTCGAGAGATGCTTGTACTAATATTTTATCAAAAATACATTTTTTCTGTTGAGCTGAAAGCAAATTGCACTAATTTTACTATTTTCCGGTAACAATTAAATCTGATAAGATGAATATTCTGCTCATCAATTACGAATATCCACCCCTGGGAGCTGGAGCGGCCACACAAAATGCTTATCTTGCCCGAGAACTGGCAAAAAATGGACATCATGTGGTGCAGCTTACAGCCTCTTACGGCAAACTAGACAACTTTAGCATAGAAAACGGAGTGCAAATATACCGGGTAAAAAGCCGGCGCGAAAAGCTAAACCAGTCTAATATGCTGGAGATGCTAAGCTTTGTGTGGCTCGCCCTCTGCAAATTAAAATATATAGTACCTAAACACAAAATCGAAAAAGCCATTGTATTTTTCTCCATCCCCTGCGGTCCATTGGGGCTTTGGTTAAAGCTCAGGTACAAAATACCGTACGTGGTGTCGCTCCGTGGTGGCGATGTACCCGGTTACGATGTTAATCTCAATGGGTTTCATTTGCTGCTAGCCCCCATACGACGCATGATACTTAGACAGGCCATAGCCGCAGTGGCCAATTCTAAAGGATTAGCTCAATTATCCTATACCGCCGACAGCATCAAAACCATCGTTATCAACAATGGGGTTGAAACGGAATATTTCTATCCCAGCACAAGAAAAATTTCAAACGAACACGTTCAATTTCTATTTGTTGGTCGCCTCCATCCCATAAAAAATATTCGTTTGCTACTGGACTGGGCCAAAGTTATGTGCCACAGCGATGAAAAATTCAGACTAAACATTTATGGACAAGGCCCCGAAGAAGATAAGATAAACCAGTATATTAGTGAAAATGGTCTTTCCGGGAGCATATATTTAAATGCCTGGTTGAACAAAGAAGAATTGCGCCAAGTCTATCAGCAATCCGATGTATTTGTAAATCCATCGTTTAACGAGGGCATGCCCAACACCGTAATGGAAGCCATGGCTTGCGCATTAAGTGTTATTGCATCGGATGTTGCGGGCAACAGGGATATAATTGAGCATAGTCAAAACGGATATTTGTTCAAAAGCGATTCCCTGCCCGCCTTTGTATCTATTAGCCAACAATTAATGGCAGATGCCAAACTACGTGCACTAACAGGCAGTACTGCCCGCATAAGCGCAGTACATCATTACTCCGTAAAGGCCATGGCAATGGCCTACCTGGAATTATTTGCATCAAAAAATAAGCCAAGCGATTTGCCACCGGAAATACAATAAAAGCCAATGATGGAAAGTATTAAGCCATAATATTCATAAATATTCTGTGATTTACGAAGTGCAAATGGCATTTAGAAGTAGTTTGGGTTAATATTAACTGTATTTTCATTCATAAACCGAAATGTTTATGAATAATGCAGCATAAAATTTAGCAGAGCGAGAACAAATAAACCATCTCAGTGTTGCTTTTTGTCCAAAAAAAACGATACTTCATATTTAGAAAGTCCTAAAAAATGAATATATTAGCACTACGATTTTTCTAAATTTATTGGTACAATATCCGACACTCGGAGTGTGGGATATTGAAGCGTTACGGGTAATTTGCAATGACCAAAAACTACAAATAAACAGAGATAGGGATTTTAAATTTAATCAGTATCTTTGCTAAAAAATATTAACGATGAGAGATATTAATGATTTAGAAAATAATGCTTTAAAATTTTGGCCAATAGAAATTGCCGCACAAGAACGCAGTTCAAGCATAATTCCACGACTTATTGAAACACAAGATAAGTTTATCAGTCTATTAAACATTGCCGATGCAAACCCTTTTGCTTGGAAAGATGTACTTTTATATTCTCAAACTTTATCGGCAAACTTATTTCTTAAACACTTAATTGTTTTATCGGATATTGGTGGAGAAATGCTGATGCGTTTTAAGCACGAACGACCAAACGTATTTAAAGATAATAAATTACAATTTGTTTGGCAAAACAAAAATTTTGCATACGAATTCCAAACTCTAAACGGTAAAAAAAATTGGAATAATACAAATTTATTAGTTGACGGTGAGAGTATTTCACAAAATTCAGACCTATTACCAATTATAGAAGACGTTTGTAATTTGTTACTTTTTGGCGGATTATCAACTTTACCGAATGTGCCACCTGATATTATTGAAAAATGTAATATTGGTTTATTGCTTGGCAAAAAAGATGAATTAACAAAATTTGTAAAGCAGAGATATATTTGGGTTAGTAGAATTACAGGCGGTGCTACGGCAAACCGACTTGGACAAATTGCACAAAATTACGTAATTGATTATCTTAAAAACAAACTTCCAAATTGGAAAATTAATGAAGAACAACTTCCGAATGTAAGCCAAAACGAACGGACGACTTTGTCTGTTGATATTGTTGCAAAATCGCCCAAAGGGCAATTTTGCGGAATAGAAGTAAGCTTTCAAGTTACTACAAATAGCACAATTGAACGAAAAGCGGGACAAGCTCAAACAAGACATGAACTTTTACATAAACATAATCATAAGATTGCATATGTAATTGACGGTGCAGGAAATTTTGAGAGACAATCCGCATTAATGAGCATTTGTCAATTTAGCGATTGTACTGTTTCGTTTAAAGATATCGAATTGAATAAGTTAGTTAAATTTTTAAAAGACTTAGACAAGTAAATTATGGCTCATTTAAGTGAAAATGTAAAAAGACTTGATTACAAGTTTAAAGGGACTTCTTTAAAACAAGATGTTTGCGATAGCGATACTTGGTTTATTAATTTACCTTATTATGTAAACAAACAAAATATTCCGACTGAAACACTTTATCCTGAACTAAATAAATTTATAGAACAAGCGAATAGAAACGCAACTATTTCAATTTTAAGTTCACCAATTTTTGCTACCGATTTTTTAAGTAATTTATCCCAATTTGCTAATTATAAACTTTGGATTTCTATAAAACTTGACAATCCAATAGTAACAGATAATAAACTAAAACAGCAACATGCAACATTAATAGTAATTACAAAATACAAAAAAAGCCTAATTCATACAAAAACCAGAATTGGATATACTTTTTGCCCGTCTTGTGATAAAACAACAAAAGATTATGGTGGTAAAAAACATTTATACCATGAATACGGCACTCTAATGTCTGATGTTTGGCGTGATATTACTATCGAAATCAATACATTTCCACAAATAGTAATTGACAGACTACAAGATTTATTTGGTATTGAGCCATACAAAACGCTTAATGGAATTGATTTGATTTCAATTTTCCCGCCAATCAACGAAAATCAATATACAGTAAAGTTAATAGAACAAATAAACAAAATAGATAATTCAATACTTATAAACGGTGATTGCATTGAAGAATTAAAAAAAATTCCTTCTAATAGTATTGATTTTTGTTTTGCAGACCCACCGTATAATATTAAAAAGAATTACGAAAGCTGGGACGACGGAATTGATATTATCGAATATTTTAAATGGTGCGATAAATGGCTTTCTGAATTAGCTCGTATAATAAAACCGGGTAAAATAGTTGCCATATTAAATATTCCTCAGTGGACAATTAGGCATTATAAACACCTCGTTACTGAGCTTGAATTTTATGATTGGATTGTTTGGGAAGGTTTAAGTCTTCCAGTGCGTATGATAATGCCTGCAAATTATTCAATTGCGTGTTTCTCAAAAGGTAAACCTGATTTAATTCCCGGATTAGTTCGTCAAAAGCACACGAATTTAGAAGATAATTCTTTGTACACTATGAAAGAATTTTTTTGTTCGAGAGCTTCATGTATTAAAAATCGTACTAAAAAAGGAATTATAGATGCCGAATTTTCGACTAATCTTTGGTGGGATATTCACAGGCTAAAACATAATAGTAAACGAGTTGACCACCCAACTCAATTACCACCAAAATTTATGCAAAGATTGATTTCTCTATTTACAAATGAAGGTGATATAGTTTTAGACCCTTTTAATGGTTCAGGTACAACAACGTTAATATCGGAACAATTAGGTCGTAAATTTATTGGTATTGAGCTATCTGAATACTATTATGGAATAACGCAAAAAAGACATTCCGACTTGCGAAATGGTATAGACCCATTTGGAAAAAATGACGAAGTTCCAAAAGCTAAAAATAGTTATGTTGAACGTTTAAAAAAGCAAACCTACGTAGTACATAAAAAAACGTTACAACTTGATGTTAAGGAAATAGCCTTGGAGATTGGTAAGATACCTACAAGGGCTGATGTAATTGAACATAGTCAATATCCGATTGAATATTTTGATAATTATTTTATTAATTGGAGCGAAGTTACAGCAGCCGCCAGAACAACAGGAATGCACCAAGTTGAGAACAAAAAAGAATATCTAAGCACACAACAATTAAGAATATTTGAAGAAAGCAAAGCTAACTATAAGATAATTAATGATTAATGCAACTAACATGCTATATAGCAGTCATTTGTTTTTTCTTTTGGCTTGCCGCAGGCGCAACACAAGCCAAAAGAAAAAACAAACGCTGCATATAGCTTCACGTTGTGGGCAATTACACTTCGGAAAATTTCTGTTGAATATTTTGCTAACGTGATAAATTTAA
>DYOH01000056.1 GCA_020720625.1 Acetofilamentum sp.
GGGACGACAAAAGTAATGCTTTTTTTTATTCCCCCAAACTTTTTTTGAGGTTTTTTTATTTTATTTTTTAATTAAATTCTAGGATTTTAGACCTAATTAATTAAAGTAAATTTTTAGTTGTTTTCTCTTTTGAAAAGCGATGCAAAGTTGTATACTTTTTTTTAATCTCGCAAACTTTTTTTGATGTTTTTTTTAAGTTTTTTGTATTTTTTTTTGATTCTTTATAATCAGCTAAATAGCAAAAAAACTATTGATT
The DNA here is from genome assembly GCA_020720625.1 of Acetofilamentum sp. Classification (GTDB taxonomy): domain Bacteria; phylum Bacteroidota; class Bacteroidia; order Bacteroidales; family DYOH01; genus DYOH01. Next base: position 257 of record DYOH01000056.1, read on the forward strand.
TACAGCAAATTAAGAATAACGTCAGTGTATCAATTTTGATGTTTATGCTTTTCTTTAAAAGCGAGTGCAAAGGTATGGTTATTTTTTAAAAATGCAAATTATTTTGTATAAAAAAATAAATAAATTTTCACTTGATTGTATACTAAATAATTAACCTTATGGAAACTTGGGGAATTTGCTAAAATCGGGCTCTCTTTTTTCCAAAAATGCATTTTTTCCTTCTTGAGCTTCTTCCATAAGATAAAACATTAATGTCGCATCACCGGCAAGTTCCATTATACCTGCTTGCCCATCGAGTTCAGCATTAAGGCCTCTCTTTATCATTCTAATGGCCATAGGAGATCGTTGTAGTATAATCTTAGCCCATTCTACAGTAGTATCTTCGAGTTTGTCTAAAGGGACAACCTTATTTACGAGCCCCATATCTAGTGCTTCCTGAGCAGAATATTGAAGGTTAAGAAACCATATTTCGCGGGCTTTCTTTTGTCCGACGATTCTAGCTAAGTAAGATGAACCGAATCCGGCATCAAAACTACCAACTTTGGGGCCTGATTGTCCAAAAATTGCATTTTCAGAAGCAATAGATAAATCGCAGACCACGTGTAATACGTGTCCTCCTCCGATTGCATATCCATTAACCATAGCAATAACAGGTTTAGGGAGTGAACGTATTTTCTTATGCAGGTCGAGGACGTTTAGTCGTGGAATACCATTTTCGTCGATATAGCCACCTTCGCCTTTGACACTTTGATCGCCACCAGAACAAAAAGCCTTATCACCTTCACCGGTTAAAACGACGACCCCTATTTCTTGTTTTTCGCGACAAATATCAAAAGCATCGAGCATTTCGAAATTTGTTTGTGGTCGAAAGGCGTTTCTGACTTTAGGTCTATTAATAGTAATTTTAGCTATACCTTCAAAGTATTCGAACTTTATATCGGTATATTCTTTGATTTTAGTCCATTGTTTTGTAGTACTCATTTATTTAAAAATTTAAAATATTCTCTTAGCACAGTTGCATCGATTAATCTAGGGGTAAATATTTCTAAGATAGCTGGTTTCTCAGATAACTCAAAAAAAGATTTTATTACACTGTTTAATTCTGTTTGATTATGCGCTGAAAAATAGGGAATTTGATACATATTTGCAAGTTGTCCAGCAGTTCTTCCTGATTGCACAGCTTCGAAATACAAATCTAATTCGGTGGTAGAATCGGGTCCGGGAATATATCGAAAAATATTTCCGCCCTGATTATTGAATACAATTATTCGTAGTTTTCTATTTAAATAATTATTCCATAAGGCATTAGCATCGTAATAAAAACTAAGGTCTCCAGAAATAAGTATTGTAAATTGCTCATTTTTAATTGCATAACCCACGGCAGTTGATGTAGAACCATCAATTCCGCTGGTACCTCTATTGCTCAGCCAAGTATAATTTTCGGGATAATCGAAGAGTTGTGCATATCTTGCAGGTGTGCTATTGCCAAGGTGAATATGTGATTTTGAAGGCAGATTATTGAAAATAGTATTATAAGCCAAGAAATCGGACCACTCGCAGTTCTGTAAAAATTGATGATGCTTTTGCTTTCTGAAATTATGCAGATTTTGCCACCTATTATAATAGTGTTCATCTCCATTAAAATCGATATTTAGAAGTTGTTGTAAGAAAACAGTTTCCATTAATTGGAAATCAAGGGTTAGAGCTTGATATGTATCTTGAGCTGAATAAGTATAACCAACATTCCAATGATGTGCGATTTTGGTTTTGCGCAAAAGGGCTTTAATTCTTTTTGAAACAACAGAATGCCCGATAGTTATAAGTACATCTGGTATTAATTGCATTTCGAAATCAATGTTGCTTGTAATTGTGATATCTCTATCGATAACTCCAAAAAAACGCTCGCTATGTAAATTAGAGATTGTTTCCGTAAGAACAACAACATTTTTTTTGGTCAATTCAATCAATAAATTGTTTAGCACAATGTTTTGGGGTAACATTCCGGCAAGGATAAGAATTTTTCTATTCGAATTAAGTATAGTTCTTAAATCACTAATCTGATATTCAGGTAATTTACTATCGGGAATAACATATTGAAATACCCTAGGCCTATATTCTTGTATCATTTCAGTATTATATATAGGCTCTCTTAAAGGAGCATTAATATGAACGGGGCCGTTTGGTTTTGTGATGGAATCATTAATAGCCTGATTAATAGTCCGATTTGCGTACCATAATTCGTCATTTGAAAAAACATCAAGAGGAAGATTAAACGAACTTTTAATAAAGTTACGATAAATCTGCACTTGATCAATAGCCTGTCCTTCTCCCTGATTGATCCATTCTGTGGGTCTATCTGCGGTAATAACGATTAAAGGGATTTGCTGATAATAAGCTTCGGAAATAGCAGGAGCATAATTTAGTGCAGCGCTTCCGCTAGTAGAAACGATTGCAACCGGTGTATTGAGTATTTGAGCCATCCCTAAAGCAAAAAATGCGGCACTTCTTTCGTCTACGACGACAAAAGATTTAATTTCGGGATGATTAGCTAAAGCAATAATAAGGGGAGCATTTCTGGAACCAGGTGAAATTACAACATTAGTAACTTGTTTGATAGCAAGTAATTCCACTAATTCTATGATAAGCTTTTTATTTGTTGTTTTATACATTTTTATAATTGATTAATTACGGATAATAAAGTATCTGCTTTTCTTTCAGTTTCATTCCATTCAAGCTCTGGAATAGATTTACGTGTAATTCCTCCACCGGTATATATATAGGTATTGCGTGAATCTGATTTAAGGCATCTAAGGTTTACAAATAAAGATATTTGATTTGGAGAGATTTGACCAAGAAAGCCGGTGTAAAACTCGCGGTCGTAGTTCTCTAATTTTGCTATTAGCTCAAAAGCTTTAAGTTTAGGTACTCCGCATACAGCTGGAGTTGGATGAAGTGCTTGAAGTAAACTTCCAATATTTTTTGGTGGAACAAAGGAAATTTCGGTACAAATATGAGCAAGGTTTGCGGCCAATTTGGTATATGGTTTTCCGATGATTATGTTGGCTGCATTTTCTGACAAAAGTTTTTCTAAAATATAGTCTGTAACAAATTGCTGTTCTTCTATTTCTTTTGTTTCCCAGGTAATAAGATCCGGACTTACATTTTGGGCTAGCTGAGTGCCTGCAAGAGCCATTGTTTTTGCAACTCCGGAGTTAATTTGGATGAGTGTTTCCGGTGTTGCCCCTATCCATGTATCTTGGTTTGGTAAATGGACGATATAAACAAATGCATTTGCGTATTTTAAGCAAAGTGCATTAAAAAGGGTACTTAACTGATTATGAGATAATGCATTAATTTGAATATTGCGCGAAAAGACAAGCTTATCCACATCTTCGGTTATCATAAGTTTTTTCAAATCAATAATAGCCTTGAGATAGGAAGATGCATCAATTTGACTGGTAACTTTGGAAGTTTTGAAAGGGATAAATGAATTACTTTTGGTATCCTGAAAGTCGAAAAAGAATCCATTTTGATTAGTATCGAACGGCATAAATAAAAATCCGTTCCAATTAGATTGAATATCGAGAATAGAAACTGCTTTTAAAGAGAACTGAAGGTTATTAAAAAGAAAAACATTTTGTTGCTGCGGATTTTTAAAAGCCACAAAACATTTATTTTCGATAAGTAGTTGATTTATATCACTAATAAGCTTACTCATACAACAAAATTAAACGCAAATGTAATATAAAAAAAACCCCCGAGACGTTTCTCGGGGAAAATTCCCATTTTAACACCAATTTACCAACTTAAAACCAAAAATCTAAACCAAGGGAATCTTTTGTTTAACCTCAACTCCTAACACTAAAATTACCAAAAAAAAATTATGCCAAAAGGCATTATATCATATATTAAATAATATTCTAGGAAACAAGGCATAAGCTGCATTAATATCAAAATTTGAAAGACGCTATGAAAAATGCATTAACCTGTGAAACTCTGAAAACAATAATAACCCTAAAACTTTGTTTTCTGCCTAACGAATCACTGCTAAACAATATGAAAAAACAGGGAATGCGTTTTAAAGATATTAATGCAAGCTTAAAAATATGCCTAACCCAAAACTTAGAAAAACTTTATATTGTCTCTGTATCCGAAAGTATTACAATCTTTTAAGTAACTTATTCAAAACATTAAGCAGGTATTCAATGCTAATTGGTTTTTTCACGAAATCAACAGCCCCAATTTCCATCACCATTTCCACAATTTGAGTATCGGTTTTAGCGGAAACAATAACTACCGGGATTGCTTTAGTGAGAGCAGAATTTTTAAGTATTCTGAGCATTTCTATACCATCAGTGTCCGGCATCATAATATCTAAAAGAATGATATCGGGCAAATGATTAGCAATTAATTCCATTACATTACTACAAGATACAGATGAAAACACTTCGAAATTATACTTTTCAAGTATTTTGGTCATCAAAAGCACGTTTGCCTGATGATCGTCGATAACTAAGATTTTGTTTTTTGAATTTATACTTATCATCTTAATTATTCATTGCAAATTTAAACATAGAAATAATATGGCGAAAGGTTTAAAAATACTGTTTTTATCAATCATTTATTTCATCATAAAAGCAGTAAAATTTTACCGAATCGGGATGAGAGCAGATTATTTATCGAGTTCAACAAGCTTATTTTTAAGAGCATAAGAGATAAGGCTAGCCGTATTTTTACAATTGGTTTTTGCTAATAAATTAGATTTATGACCAATAACAGTTCTCTCGCTAATAAAAAGTCTATTTGAAATATCGGCATTATCCAGTCCTTCACAAATTAGATGAAGAATTTCGCGTTGTCTTTTAGTAAAGCGAATGTTTGTTGGAGCAGGATTTTCTTTTTGAACAATTTTTTTTGAGAAGAAATCCCAAATTTCTTCAGAGAAATATGTTTTACCAGCATAAAGATTCATAATTGCGTTACTCAAATCATCCTTAGTAACGTTTTTCATGATAAATCCCTGTACACCAGCATCAAGCATGGATTGTATGTATTCATCCTGATTGAACATAGTTAAAGCAGCAATCTTGATGTTTGGTTTAATGCTACGTGCAATTCTGGCGGCTTCAATTCCGTTGAGCAAAGGCATCTCGATATCGAGTAAAACCACATCTATATCGAGTTTAGCGAGCTGTTCGAGAAAATCGTTTCCATTTGCCGCTTCACCAATTACTTTAACATTTTTTATTCTGTCAATAATACGTCTTAGTCCGAAGCGAAAAATTTCGTGGTCGTCGACGATAAGTACTTTAATTTCTTTGTCCATAGCTATATTTTAATTTCGACACAAAGGCCATTTCCCGGTTTTGTTTCTATTTTTAAATCCCCTTTAAGAACTTCAATACGTGAGTATATATTGCTTAACCCGAGCCCTTTTGCAGAAATAGAAGAGTTATCGAGATTAAAGCCTATTCCGTTATCTTTATAATGTATATTTAAATGATTATCAAAGAAAAGCAGTTTGATAATGATTTTGGTTGCTTTAGCATGTTTAAGGGAGTTATTTAAAAGCTCTCTAATTATCTGGTATACTTCCATTTGCACATTAATATCAAGGAGATCTTTTCCTTTGCTTTTTAATTCAATGTTGATGTTATTTTTTCTTCTTATTTGGTGAATAAATTCGCTCAGTGCATTAACTAAACCGTATTGTTTTAGTACTGATGGAACCAGATTATTAGCAATACTTCTGGTTGTTGAAACAGCTTCATCTATAATCTCTATTGTGTCGTTAACGAGGCTCTTTCTTTGCTGATTTGAGAAATCATCGGAATCTAAATCACTAACATACAGCTTAATAAGTGAAAGAAGTGGTCCTAAGCCGTCGTGTAAATCTCTTGAAATTCTTTTTCGTTCGTTATTTTGAATTTCCAGAATATTTTTAAAAATTTTGCTTTCAAGTTCTTTGGCGTTCTCCATTTTTTGGACAAAACTAATAAAGAAATCAGTATCAGTATTTGAAATGAACTGGCTAGTAACACTCACGGGTATTTCTTCACCATCTTTTGCAATTAGAATGGTACCAAATAATAGTTGGTCGGCCTGACGTATTTCTGAAAGTCTGATATGTTCAGGATTTTTGTTTGCTGACTTAGTTATATCACTAATTCTTAATAGTTTAATTTCAGTTTCGGAATATTTTGAAAGATTTAATGCCAGTGAATTTATTTGCAATATTTCGCCTTTTAGATTTGAGATAAAAATAGAAAAAGGTACAGTATCCAATAAATTTCTAAAGAATTCGTCTAGGGCTCCTTTTTCTTTGATAAGCAGAAATTCGATTATTCTGAGTTTAAAATTTAAGATAATAATCAGAAGTTTATCCTGGTTTAGCTCAACTAATGCAGGTTCTGTTCCAACTAAAAAAAAATATTCATTATCCTTGAATGTAATTTTTGAAATTAAGCAACTAGCTTTTTTGTTTATTGCAAGGATTTTGAATTGCTCTTCGGATTGGACAAACTTAAAAAAACTATCCAGATTCTTTGTTATTTTTTCTGCGTCTTTTGATAGATTGGAATTTTGAACAAGTGGCACAAATTGATTATCTTTAAGCAGATAAAGAATAAAAAAACTTACAGGAATATTTTGTTTTAAATAAATTAATGCAGAATCTATTGTTTTCCCGGCCATGCCCATTTTGTAAAATATATTATTTACGACGTAATTTCCTATCTAGCAAATGCTTAGAGAATGCAAATTCTATAGTTACTCCGAGGGAATCTTTATATATTGGCTTCACTAAAAAACCATAGGTATTTTCGAGAATAGCACTTTGCAGGGTATTTTCCTGTAAATCGCTGGAAACAAAAATTACAGGAATATCGTATTTTTGTTGAATAATTTTTGTAGTTTGAATTCCATCCAGATTGCCTTCTAAATGTATATCCATAAGAATAACATCTGGCTTCTCTTTATCGATTTTTTTAAGCGCATCATCACCATCAGAAGAAAAGCCTATGAGCTGATAACCTAATTCGTTAATAAACATATTAAAAATAGTGCAAAGCATCCTATCGTCTTCTACGATAAGTATTTTTTTGGGTGTGGCCATAGAGTTTTTTCAAAAGACTATTATTTAGTTTAAAACATAATTATAAACAAAATTTTATCATTGAACAATATTCATAAAAGAATTTTTTATTTTTATGCCGCCAAAACGAGACACTCTAACAAACAAACAACTCTTAATCAGTATATTACTGTAAGAAAATTTAAATTAATATTTCAATGGTAAATGTAGTATTCGATTCTGGTAATACAAAACTAAAACTGGCGATATTTGAAAACAATTCGATGGTATTCTCTCAATCTTTTTTGTATACCGATGAATTGCCCAAGCAGTTAGAAAAAGTATTAAAGGATTGCAAGAAAGATAAGAATGCAATTTTAAGTACGGTAAAAGATTTACCGGAAAAAATCTCAGAAATAATACAGAAAAACGTAAAAAAACTACTCGTACTGGATTCGCAAACTCCTATTCCCATAAAAAATACCTATGAGACCCCCGAAACCTTGGGAAAAGACAGACTTGCAGGTATTATAGGCGCTAACCAAATCTATTCTCACTCCAATGTATTGGTAATAGACGCAGGCACTGCTATAACTTTCGACCTTATAAATGAATATGATGAGTATATAGGAGGAACAATTTCACCGGGTTTAAATATGCGATTTAAAGCACTGCATGATTATACAGATAAACTCCCATTGCTAACTCCGGATTTTAGACCTCACTATATTGGAAAAAGCACAAGGGAATCAATTTTGAGTGGAGTTCAGAATGGAATTATTTACGAAATAAATGAATATCTGCGCATTTCGGAGTTAAATTATGCTAATTTAAAAGTAATACTCACCGGAGGAGATGCCTTTTACTTTGATAATAAATTTAAAAAATCCATCTTTGCAGAACCAAATTTAGTACTTATAGGTTTAAACAGAATATTAAATTATAATGCGTAAAATAACTATTTCACTCTTATTTTCGTTGCTGCTAATGAATTTAGCTAAAGCACAAACATCGAGCAATTCTCCATTTACCAGATTCGGATTAGGTGAGCTGACCAATTTTTCGACACCTTATAATTTGGCCATGGGCGGAGCATTTTCTGCCGTAAGAACAGGCACAAATGTAAATATTGCCAATCCGGCATCCTACACAGCAAGTCCAATTCAGAGTTTTTTATTTGAATTTGGGTTTCAAAATAAAAATAGCTTTTACAAAGAAGGAGATAACACGGCTTTTACATCAGACGGAAACTTTAGCTTTCTTACAGCGCAGTTTCCGGTTACAAAATGGTGGTCTTCGGCATTTGGAATAATTCCTTACAGCGTAATGGGTTACAACATCAACCATTATGATAAGACAAGCCAAACGGACTCTGCACTAATAAACTATAAAGGAACCGGAGGGTTAAATACTGTATTTTGGGGTAATTCTTTCGAAATATTTCGAAAAATATCTATCGGAATTAATGCCAATTTTCTTTACGGAAAAAACGAACTTGTTTCGAGCACTACCATGTTTAGCAACAACTTTCAGGGAGTTTTGATAAATAAATCGCAGTATTATTTTAACGAATTTAGTTACAGATTAGGCCTACAATACTACGACAGCTTATTTCAAAAATATAATTTTGTAATTGGTGCTACTTTCGAAAATCAAACTAAATTAAATGCCAGTTCAAGCAAGCAAACAATTAATTATTTACTCATTAATAATGTACAGTATAACGATACATTTTTTTCGAGTGAAACTGAAAACGATCTGATAGAACTACCAAGCTATTTCTCGGCAGGATTTGCGTTAAAAAAGGGTACTCAGCTTTCTATTAGTGCAGATTATTATATGCGAGACTGGACAGGAGCTGTTTTTTTGAATAACGCAATGGAAGGCTATAATAAAGAGTTTGGATATATTCTGGGAACTGAAATAATACCAAATTTGGGTACAGCACAATTCTGGCGCAACATAAGATATAGATTTGGCGTTTATTACAAACAAACCAATATGAAAATAGAAGACAATGCACTTATGGATATGGGAATAGCGCTAGGCCTTGGTTTACCAATAAAAGTATCAAATACAATTACCAACCTTACTATAAATTTAGGACAAAGATACACCCAAAACCCTAGCACACTAAAAGAATACTACGCCAATTTCCATTTGGATTTATCACTTGGAGAAATATGGTTCGTAAAACGTAAATTTAATTAATATATTTTTAATTTTTGTAATTGGGTATGAAAACAAATCAGTATTTAAAAGTATTTGCACTGCTAACCTTCGTGTTACTAGTCAGCAATTCATTATTAGCACAAAACGAAGAAGTAAAATTGGCTTTTTATGCAAAATTTCCGACACTGGCAGAAGGTGTAAAATCTCAAACATTGAGTGGTGAAGTAGATGCAGCCAAAACACAAGAGATAAGAGACTTAAACAATAATCTGGACGCTGCATTACAAGATATGAGTTCATTTTTGATTAATCCGACAGACCCTGTTCTTGTTTATTTCGAAAAAAAAGACTTAAAAGGTAAATATTTCAAAAAAGAACCTAAAGCTGCTCACGACGAAATGGTTTCTATTATTGTAAAAGCCAAAAACGATATACGCGATTTTATGGCAGATAAAACCCAATTTGGAATAGATCCCAGAATGGCACAAAAAAATATCTCACTATTCATTGAATTTAAAAAACAAGAGAATTACGACGAAGCTTATATTCCTTGGACATATTCGTTTCTTTATAGCCCCAGAGCCCACAAGGCAATTTATACCACGGGCGAAAGCATACTGCAAGGAATGATTGAAAAAGAAACCAATGCTAATAGAAAAGAAGATTTAATTGATACGCTTTTACTTGTTTATGACCAAAGAATAAAATATTTCAATCAGGAAGGATATGTACTTGGCAGAAAAGCTGTTAACGTATTAAAATATCGTCCTACTGCCATAAATTGTGCTTACGACTGTTTAGTTAAAAGCGTTACTTTAGAGCAAGAAGCATCGGCACCAGCCGTTATGCTGGTTTTTATGCAAACCACTTCTGAAATGTTTAAAAGAGAGGCCAAAGACAATAATGGAAAAACAATTGTAGACCCAATGACCGTTATTAATGCCTACAACTCGCTCAATGACCTGGTAACAAAGGCGCTGGATGCTGCTAGTACCAACGAAGACAAAAATATACTCAAAGAAGCACAAAAAGGCATTGAGGTGCACTTTGCCACCAGCGGTGCGGCCAATTGCGATGCCATAATAAATATCAACGAGCCAAAATTTGCTTTAGCTGAATTTAAAAATGACACAATTTATTTGAGCAATACCCTTAATTTGCTCGACAGACAAGGATGCGACGAGAGCGAACTGCATTTCGAAATCTCCAAACAACTATATTCCCTGCAACCTTCCGCATTAGCTGCCGGTGGAATTGCGGCACGCTACCTTAGACAAAAAGAATATTCTAGTGCCATCAAGTACTATCAAGAAGCTTTAGATAAATGCCAGAATCCCGAAAGTCAGGCCAAATTTAACTACCAACTTGCTTATGCTTATAAAGAATCGGGACAGTTTTCGCAAGCAAGAAATTATGCACTTAAAGCAGCCTCGCTTAAAGCAGATTTTGGTCAACCTTATGTTCTTATTGGCATAATGTATGCAGAAAGCTCATCGGCCTGCGGAACAAATGCATTTGAGCAGGCATCGGTTTATTGGTTAGCGGTGGATATGCTGCAAAAAGCCAAACAGGTGGATCCAAGCATTGCTGAACAAGCAAACAAATATATTAATGCATACTCAGGAAGATACCCAAATAAAGAAGATGCATTTATGAACTCTGTAACTCCCGGAATGACTGTAAAAATTGGTTGCTGGATTCAAGGCTCAACATCAGCACGTTTTTAAAAGAACTTCGTGGACAAGGAATATAGTTATTTACTATTGCGAGAATTTTTAAAGGACTAATAATCATAAGAATGAAAAAAAAACTCATTCAAATCAGAAGAATGATTCCCATATTGGGAATCGTTCTTTTTGTATCGTGCGAGAATAATCTCAACGAAATAAAAATGATAACCGATATAGACAAAAGGCCAACGGGTACAAGTGAAAATATTGCGGTAAATTATACCACCAATGGCAAAATTGAGATGAAACTATTTGCCCCCATCCTGGATCAGTATACCTGGGATACCGAAAATCCTTATAATGAATTCACCAAAGGTCTAAAGGTATTATTTTATAACGAAGCCGGAGAATTACAATCAACACTCAAAGCAGATTATGCAAAATATTATGTAAATAAGAAGCTCTGGGAGGCCAGGAATAATGTGGAAATGATAAATCCGGACGGTGATAAACTAACCTCCGATTTAATGTATGCCGATGAGAATACGCAAAAAATGTATTCTACAAAATATGTAAAAATTACATCTGCCGACGGAACCGAAATCTCCGGAGAAAAAGGTTTTATTTCCAATTTTGATTTTACAGAATATAATTTTAAAGACGTTTCGGGAATTGTAAATATCAAGGAAAAATAATATGAACAACCCTATACAGAATAAAGCATCAAAAGTTTTGGAAATACTATGGCTAATAATAGCCTTGCTCAGTTTTTTAATTACCATACAAAGTATTTTTCAGAAGAAATGGGAAAATACGGCGATTTTTGGAGTTTTTATTTTCATAGCGCTATTGATGAATTCTATTAGGCGAAAAAATAGAATGAAAGAAGAAAATCTATAATATATTATGACAATTTTGCTTATTACCATTCTTGTTTCTGTGCTCTTTTCGGCGTTCTTTTCTGGTATGGAAATAGCCTACATATCATCGAATAAACTTCAGATTGAAATAAACAAAAGCAAAAAAAATCTGCGGGCTTGGTTATACGATATTTTTACTAAAAACGAAGCTCTTTACATAGCTACAATGCTTATTGGCAATAATATAGCATTGGTTATTTATGGTATATCCATGGCAAAAGCCATTGAACCTATCATTTATAAATTCACCCAAAGTCCCATATCTATTTTGCTCATACAAACTGTAATCTCCACATTAATTATTTTATTAACTGCGGAGTTTTTACCCAAATCAGTTTTTAGCAGTAACGCCAACAAAGCTTTAGAAGTTTTTGCCCTGCCTGTAGCCATATTTATGTTAGTCTTCTATCCGATAGCTAAAATTGCCATTCTTTTTTCTTCATTTTTAGTGCGAATCTTTTTTAGGGTAAAAATTCAATCTTCGGGCGAATCGGTTGTTTTTGGAAAAATAGACCTCGACCACTTTATAGAGCAATTAAATAGCCTCGAAAAAAAGGAAGATAATGTAGAAAACGAAATAAAAATTTTTCAAAACGCACTCGATTTTTCCACGATTAAACTTAGGGAATGCATGGTGCCCAGAACAGAAATCGAAGCAATTGAAGTAAACAAAAGCCTGGATGAGTTGCAAGAAAAATTTGTTACAACCATGTATTCAAGAATTCTTATTTACGAGGAAACTATTGATAATATTATTGGCTATTTTCATCATTCCGAATTATTTAAGAAACCAGTAAGCATAAGAGAAAAAATTAGCCCGCTAATTATTGTTCCAGAAACTATGAATGCAAAAAAAATGCTCAATAAATTTATTCAGCAACACAAAAGCATGGCATTGGTAGTAGACGAATTTGGCGGAACAAGTGGAATTATTACCGTTGAAGATATAATGGAAGAGATTTTTGGCGAAATTGAAGACGAACACGACGAACAAGAATTTATCGAAAAACAATTAGCCGAAAACAAATTTCTATTCTCGGCCCGATTAGAAATTGACTATCTAAACGAGGAATACAATTTTAAAATACCCGAATCTGATGATTATGAAACCATTGCCGGATTTATAGTTGTAAACCTTGGTTATATTCCATCACAGGGCGATTTGCACCAAATTGGACAATACAAATTTCTGATAAAAGAGGCCAGCAGCTCCAGAATAGAACTAGTTGAGATGGAATTAATAAATTAGGAGAAGCTACTTATTGTGAATCCAACATTTTTGCTCTTAACTCAGATGGGGTTAAACCTGTAAATTGCTTAAAAGCTGAGTTAAATGTAGATTTTGAACTAAATCCCACAGAAAAAGCAATACCCTCAATAGAAAGTTTTTGATTTTCATCAGCAAGCATTTTTCGTGCCGACTCAATTCTATATTTATTAATCAAACTATTAAATGTAGTATTTAGTATTTCATGAATAGCCTTTGATAAATAAGTGCGATTAGTTTTTAGCATATCTGCTGTTTTTTGCAATGTAAGATCCTTTTGAGCATAAATTTTTTCTTTTTCGAATAAGGAAATTAAATCATTCACGATCTCTTTACTTTTTTCATTCTCGGCACCTTGTATAGAAATGAGCTTAGATTTCTCTTCGAAAAGAGGAACTTGCTTTGATAACTCTACATTGGTTTTAAGTAAGGCTTGATAAAGTGAATTTTTTCGGAAAAACAAATAAGCAAGTCCCCCTGATAAAGCAAAAAATACAATTACAAAAAAAGTTAATAATAGGCTTAGTTTACGTTGAAACAATAATTCCATATTTTTTTGAATGTTCCTTTCGTTCAGCAAATTAATAGATGATGAAAGTTTAGCCATATTACTTTCATTTTGAATACTTGCAAGTTGAAAAGCAAAATTCCGGTCATAAAGTAATAATCTGCTCCTTTCATAATTTTTGTAATAATAAAATGCCATTTCAAAATTTTGTATTTTTTCAAATATTTCAGATAAGCGCAAATAAACTCCGGTTTCCAGTTCAAAATTAAGGACATACTTACCACTTTGAACAGAATCTATCAAGGATAGGTAAATCTGCTGCGCTCTCTCAGTTTTACCAAAATAGTAATATAATTCAGCAAATTGAAAATAAATATACCCCATAGCATGCAAATCGTTTCTTTTACCCGCATTTGTTAGCGCTAACTCTAGCCATTCTATAGCTTTGGAAAAATCCCGCTTAAGTCTGTAAACCTCCGCAATTTCGGTTTCTACAGAAACAATATATAATTCGTTTTTATTCTGAAGTTGATTTGCCTTCTGATAATTAAACAAAGCTAAATCGTATTTTTTCATCAACTTATATATCGTTGCCTGGTTAAAAAAATTTGTTAGTTTAAGCTCTATTTCAGTGCTCTGCTTTGAAATAGAATCGGCCATTTTCATAAATTCCAAAGAATTATTGTAATCGCCATTTCTAGCAAAAAGTTGTGCAATTTGATTTATTGACTTGAATTCACCAACTGTATATTTAACCGATTTTGATAAATTGAACGCAGAATCGCTAACTGCGGCAGCTCTGGATAATTGCGCTATTTGAAGATATTCAACACCTAAATTGATTAAAGCATTAACAATATCATGCGATAGATTATTTTTTGCAAAAATTGACTGAGCTTTCTGAAAATACATGATGGCCAAATCGGAAAGTTTATAAATATGCGCAAGATTGCCTTGCATTAAATACACCTCCGCTAACTTCCTTTCATTTCCAAGATACTGAAAAAACTCAACCGCTTGGTTATAATAAATTATCGCAGAATCGTATTTTGCATATTCGAAATAATTATTCCCAATATCAAAATAAAGCATAGCCATTTCTGATGTATCCTTTTTGTTTTCAATATACTTTCTGGCTTGAAAAAAATATTCCTTAGCCAATAAATAGTTTTTATCTTTAAATAATGCCAAGCCACAATTTACCTGCAAGCGATATAAAAACTCCCTCGGAATTTTGTTTCCAAAAGATTTTATTGGAGTTAAAAAATGTTGAAAAGAAAGCGCATAATCTTTTTTGGAAAAAAAATACTTTCCGAGTAAATAGTTAGAAACAATTTTGTCGGTCTCAGAGCCGTTTAAAAGTAAAAACTTTAATTCGTCAATACTGTATTCAGATATTTTTTGTATTTTTGACTCGATACTATCAGAATTTAAAGTATTGTTAGACATCAAGTTTAATGATAAAAAAAGCAGAATGATTAACAAAATTTCTCTTTTTTTCATAAGAAGAAGCAAATAAGATATTATTTTTACTAAAGTAACTCAATTAATTGAATATTTAATATGAAGCAAATAAAATTTATTTCTCTTCTAACTGCTTTTCTGCTAAATAGTATTACCTTCTATGGGAATACTTTTATTCTCGAAAGCAAAACTAATTTAGAGTATATTAGTATATTCAATGCAAAAACCAAGGAATCAAAAAAAATAATCTCATGGAGATCAGGAAATTATAGTTTTATCTTTGAAGCAGAAAATATCTCAGACACTTATATTAAACTCAGCAAAAACTCAGAGATTAAGCTATATTCTATTGACGAAAAAAAAACAACCAATTGGATAAATCTAAGTGAAAATGAATTAATCTCTTTGAAACAATTGTTTTTGGAAATGATGCCTCAGCAAATTAAACCAGAAGATTTTATTATTAAAAGTTTCATCACCAGACCTATAACCCAAACTAACAGTAATTTAAGAAATTATGAAAAACTTAACTTCTATGTACCTCAGAATACTACTTTTTTGAGTAAGGAAGAGCTAAGTATTTCTTGGAACTCTGGTTACAAAATAAATGAACTTAATATTGTTGACATATCCAACCTAAAGTATATTTACACAACATCTCAATTCAACGATACGATTCTAAGATGGGCAAAAATACCTGAAGAGATTCGAAAAAAATTCACTAATAAAACAAATTACTTGCTGGAAATCAAATCAAACCAAAATGAATTCATCATTCAATCTTCTTATCTTTGGTTTAATATTGATTCGGCCGGCACAACCAATCATCCGAACATTATGTATTTTCTGAGTGCTGAAAATATTGATTTTGATTTTGAAAAATATATTGGCACGGTAAAAATTAAAGTATTGGACTGCGATAATAATTTAATTCAAAAAATCAGTTTAAAAATGCCCCTAAATGATGATTTTAAACTAAATAATAGTCTATATTCTCCACAAAAATATTACGCTCTTGAAATTAGAAATAAGAAAAAAGTATACCGAAGCTCTTTCTTATTTATTCTTAATCAAGAAGAGTATAAAACATTTATCAAAATTCTTAATCAATAATAAGGCGCTCAGTATGAAAAACTTAAAATACATATCTTAATCGCAAATTTTCACTTTTATCGGTATTTTATTATCCATTTTACCATATTTATCAAGGCCCTTTAAATTAAATACAATTCAGCGCCCGGTTCTTGGCCGAGATGTATTCTCGTTGCTGTTTCGAAAAATTTCTTTCCCTTACTTCTAATAAGATAATCAGAATCAGCCGGAAATTTGCCCTATCTGATAAACGAAAACGCTGAAACCATAAAGTCCGAGGTTTTATATAAATCGATTTCTTTGTGCGCAATATAGCGCTCTTTGTTCTATACAAAAAATCGTGTTCTACCTCTATTTTTATAACGTTTAAACGAATTGAGTCATAAGTAAAATTATGCTTTGCAAGTATATCACTAATATAGAAATCATTATGCGCAGTTTTAGCAAATAGAAGTATATCATCATTCGGAAATGAACTATTGCCCTAAAAATCAAAATAATAAGTTGATTGTATAGACATAATTCTAAATTTTAAAACCGCAAATTGACTCGAATCCATACTTTCCAAATACGGAAAGGCAACTATTTTGGTGTGTTTTACCAAGTTATTTAAATTATACAAATAGGCATCATCAATGCCAAAAATTTATTGGGAAACTACGCCATCTTTAATTAATACCAAATCGGGAAGAGAAATAATACTATCATTTGGTAATTTTACTTGAATGAGTCTAGTCTAAAAACCCTGCCAGCGTTGATTTTTATTAAATGCTGTAACTGTACTAAACAGATTATAAGTCAATTAAGAAAACGCTGGCAGGGGTATTATCATTTTTTCAATCTTTTTAGACTGAACTCTTGAATATTTTCAAATTTTTTTTTTTTTCCATGCGCAACCTTCTGCATTAATTGCTTTTGAGATGGGCTAATAAAATCCGATACCGATGGTTCTTCAAAAAGATAACCCTTGTCGACAGCACTTATCGTAAATTTCACAATTATTCCGCTGCAATTATGTAATTGCAGCTTGCTTGTATTTGTTATTTCTTCGGATGTGTGATGTATGCCTTACTTTCTTTTCCGGCAAAACTAACTTTGGGCTGGGAATAACTGCTCATGGAGAGCAGAAGTATGCCAATTATTGCAATTATTTTCATAGTATTGATTTTTAAAACCTAAGGTTTATAAAATGTATTTGAACTCAAGCCCATAAATAAAAAGACCTGAGTTCTAAATAAATTATCCATTCTATCACATTGTAAAATTATACACCCACCTAGCATCCGTATACTCAATATACAATTGCTTATCATCAATTTTAAATCGAATTATGCAATATACATTTCGATAATCCACACATTGCCATTTCCATGTATTATTATCAACACTTAATAATTGCAAAACCCTGTAAGACTGTGGACTAGATGAATAAATATTGATATAGGAAGGATTAACAACTATTTCTACATACGTATCTATCCAATCGGACCAATCTGTCCAACCATAAGCAGTATTTGTTTTAGAGGCATATTGGTAGGCATTTAATCGCCATGCTTGAGCCTGTGCAGAAAAATATAGGCCAAGAATTACTAAAATAAGGAATAATGTTTTTTTCATTTTAGATGCTTTAAGTCTTAAGAATTAAGTAAAAAATGATATATCTGCCATTCAGAAAAATAATTTACCTATTGTCTATAATTCATAACCAATGGTGATAGTCAAGGTCTTAATTTTCTGATAAAAATCAGAAGACTCGCTATAATCATAGTTATAATAATAAAACCAAGGTTCTGTAGAATAGGTGCGTAAACCAATATTTAAGTTTTTTGTACGAACACCTGCACCAAATCCAAATCCGAGCGAATGACCACTATCATATTCGTTAAAATCGCCGGTTAACATTGTAAGATTATATCCTAATAATGGTTGAACGTAAAATTTCATGTTCTCATTACCGAATTGCACTCTAAACCCAATATTTGTTGAAGTTCTAAAATACCCCCAAGCTAATTGACCATATTCGCTGGAGTAATTAGCACTATTCCAGTCTATTTCTTCGCCAATAGTAAACTTAACCATCTTTCTTCCAAATAAATATTCGTAGCCTAATCCAAAACCAAATTTGGCACAACCATTTTGTGGATCTGAAAACTCTCCTGTTGGAACAACTGCAGCAAGGTAAACATGCTGAGAGAATGCATTTTCATTAGAAGTGTTTCCCATTTTTCCACCACCGGCAATTTGCGCATTCGAAATAAAGGCCATTACCACGAAAATAACAGATGTAAAAAGCTTTTTGTTTGTTCTCATAACATTAAGTATTAAAAAAAATTAGTAATTTGTATTATTCATTTGCCATATATTAAATGCCCCTTTGCTATTTCCCCTCTGAGAAAGAAAAAATACTGATTTGCCATCAGGAGCCCAAACCGGAGATACATCATTGCCTCCATGAAACGTAAGTTGTTTTAGGTTAGAGCCATCTAACTTTACACTATAGATATCCAGATTAGATAGTAAAATTTTGGTTTTGGACGTAGCGCCAACGCATATAATAGTTGTGCCATCGGGTGAAATCTGAGGACTGGAAAAACCAATATTCGGATTACTTAAAATGCTTGTCTCTGAACCCTTTTCTAAATCTATCAACCATATTTCCCCGCGATTAAGGCCATCTTTGCTATTTCGAGTTACCAAAATACTTTTTCCATTACCAAGTGGATTTGGATTAAAACCTTCTGTATACTGCGTTTGCAAACTAGTGCTCAAATCCATTGACCATATATAATATCTACCACCTTCGTCTTTTGAATAATATATTCGGGAGCCATCAATTGAAAAAACTGCACCAAGTTCATTTGCAGATGAAGATACTAATTGCTGAATTGCTGCTCCCCCTTCCGCATCTATCATATAGATATTTAAATCTATACCGGTGCCTGCTGAATAAATTATTTTTTTTCCATCTGGCGAAAATGATTCATCATACACATTTTTATTAAAGGTTTTTTGAACAATCGATTTTCCTCCACTTATATTCTTCAAAAACATGTTAAAATAGTTGTTGGCTAAAGCAGAATATGCCAATTTTTTCCCGTCTTTCGATATTGCAATAAATGGCTGACTATACCACATTAAACTACCCGTTGAAGCATTTTTTGTAACAATTGGACCCACAATTTTCTCGTTCTCATCGCTAAATTTTGTAAAATTTACGCCACCCTCTTCGGGCACCGAAATAGTTAAATAATCTACAGACGAACAGTTTTGCGTAATAAAAGCAAAAACGATAATCAGTAGAGAAAGAAATTTTTTCATAACTTAAGTTTTATTCGTTTGTGCCTACTCGTTTAATTTGTTTTTCGGCTTACACAATTTTTTTTTATAAATTTTAATACTCAAATTTATCCCATTCAAAATGTCTTATCAACTAAAATTCGTTCGATTTTATCAAACCGTACATATATAATTATCTAATATACTTCACTTTAAATATTTTGTAAATTCCGAACATCATTTTTGTAAAATCCGATAGAGATTTAAAATCTTTCTACTAAATTTGATTCATCATTCCCATTGAATATTATTTCTTGATGCATTCATTTTTCTTAATATTAACTGGAAGTCTATGAAAAATTGGAGAGGAATATTGTTGATTATTATCCTTGTAAGTGCAAGTATTACTAATGTATTTGCGCAAAGAAACTATAGTTTTTCGGAAGCGCTACAAAAATATGAAGTAAGCTCCTTCGATTCGGCGTTTCTCATGCTTACATCTGCTGAAAAAGAAGCTATCAGATCAAAAAAAATAAACAATTTCTATCATTTACAACTTGTTAAAGCAGAAATTTTTCACCGAAAGGCAGATTTTGATTCGGCACAGCATTACATAAAATTGGTTGCGAACTATTTATTGGAGACCCCAAATAACAATGAACTCCATCTCAGCTTCGAAATGTATTTTCTAAATCATTATATTGAATTTTCTATCCTTGATTCCGCTTTGTATTTCCTGAATAAAGTTGAGTCAGCAAAAAACAAATCAGAAAATATAGATCAAGTTGCCTTATTCTATCATCTTAAGGGAAACTATTTCAATTTACTTGGTAGATATAAAGAAGCAATTCTATACCAAGATTCTGCCATTCTATTTTCAACAAACAAGTTTCTGAAACTAAAAGCTGTTTTGGAGAAACAGTTGATGCATTACAAAATTTTTGAATATCAGGAACAGGCTTTGCAACTAAACAAAAGTTTACTTCTGGCGGAAAAAATTGTTTCGGCAAACCATTGGATATATGGCAAAATTTATGAAGGATTTGGCTATTCTTACTTAGATTTCAAAAAATTTATCCTTGCGGATGATTACTTTAAACGTTCTCATCAAATTCTTTCTGCGCAATTCAAAGTGAATCATGTTTTTATTGGCAATATTTACAATTTATTAGGAATAACCCGATTTGAACTATATCACGATTCTGTTTCACTAGAATACCACCATAAGGCATTAAAAATAAGAAAAACACTATTCGGTGAAAATAACATTAATACTTCCTATAGCTACACTAATATTGGAAATTATTACAATTGGCATAATTTGTATGATACAGCAATCCAATATTACGAAAAGGCTACAAATATTCGAACCCAAACTTTTGGATTCCATCATCCTAAAATAGCTAACGCATATATCAAAATTGGAAATTTATATTTTCCATTTAATACAGAAAATGCTTTAAAATACTATCATTATGCACTATGCTCATCGCTACCTTATGAAGCAGATACTTCAGATTATTTTTACTCTCCTGAAGTACCCGAAAATTTTGTTTCGAGAGAAACGGCAATTGCCTTATCGCAAAAAGCATTGCTTTTTTCCTATAACCAAAACCTATTTAATTATGATACGCTATTTTATTATAAAAAAGCATTTGATTGCTATAAAGGCCTGGATAAATTAATAGATAACTCACATAAAGCAGGTGTAATATTTGATATACCGAACTTAGAAAATACTTATAATCTAAATCATAAAAAAATCACTATTTTGTATTGGTTATATGAAAAAACCGGGGATCCACAATATATTAACTACTTATTGTACGGTGCGGATAGAACTAAAACCTACAAACTATTTGACGAAATTCAATTTAATAAATCAAATACAGACTCGACACTGCAAAAGATTACAGATTTGAAACATGAGCGATTTTTGGCCGAAAAAGAGTTGATTAATGCTCAAAAAAACGATTCGCTTAATAATATTTTAAAAACACAAATTATTAAAATAAAACAAGAACTTTTTCAGCACCAAAGTTACCTACAAAAAGCGAAACCGGAATTATTCTACTTTACATCCAGTAACCAAATTCCTGATTATAGAATTATTCAGACAGCAATTCCCCAAAATACTGCAATTATAGATTTCCATATATCGTATGGTTCTCAAAACGTTATAGCTCTTTTTAATGATACAATCTTATGCTCAAATATTCCTTTAAATAAGACTAATCTAATGTTGCTAAAAAAATACTTCGAAAACGAAACAGAAATTGACACCACTTATCTCTCTCTAGCCTATTCTATTTTCTCCTCGGCATTTAGTTTGACGCTAAGGGATATGTTGAAAAAAAGAAAAATAAAAAACTTAATTATTATACCCGATGGAGAGTATTGGCTTATTCCTTTTGAAGCACTTATATCTAAACCGCTAAAGGATATTCCCGGCAAAATTGTACAACTTCCATTTTTACTTAAGGATTACGAAATAAGTTATTCTATTTCGTTAAACTTTGCTTACCATTGGTTAACTAATCAAAATAAAATAAAATACGATAAAGAAATTCTACTTGTGGCACCTGTATTCGATAAATCTAATGTTTGTCAATTGGATAATTTAAGCAAACAATACCAAAGGTCGATAAGCGATAGTGCATTCTATTTTAATAATTTTATCCAAAACAATATGATTTCAGCCCTTCCATTTTCTGAACACGAAGTGCTCAATATAAATGATTTGTTTTCCCACAAAAAGAAAAAATCCGAATTACTAATCAGAGAAAAAGCCAATATGAATGCAATTTCTGAAAAATCGGATTCGTCTTTCCGAATAATCCATATCGCTTCACATGCATTTTCTAATATAAATAATATCGATTTTTCTGGTATTCTATTATCTGGTGAACATAGTATTGTATTTGGCGGAGATATAAAAAAACTAAGAATAAACGCTGATCTCATTGTTTTATCTGCATGTGAAACCGGTTACGGAAAACCCGATTATGGGATTGGCATACAAAATTTGGCCATAAATTTTGCAGTTTCAGGCACTCCCAATATAATTTCTACACTTTGGAATGTTGACGACGCTTCTGCTTCTCTATTAATGGTTTTTCTTTATAAAAATATAATTTCAGCAGGTTTTGAATCATACGTAAAAAGTTTACGAAAAGCTAAACTCAAACTTATTAAAAAAAACAGATATGACGCACCTTACTTCTGGGCACCTTATACTATTAATATATACTAGTGTGTAATACTATTTCTCAGGATTAACAAGGCCGTGCTTTATGGCGAACATTACCAAATTAGCAGAATTTTTTGCCCCTGTTTTTTCCAACAACCTTGTGCGATGCCCATCAACTGTCTTTCGGCTAATATTCAATAAATCAGCCATTTCGTTATTAGAATATCCCTTACAAATCAAAGCGAGTATTTCTAGTTCGCGTTTGGTAAAATCCATAAGGTTTGCTTTTGTTTTTTCCTTTTTTGCGATGAAACGAAAAATCTATGGGGTTCATTGTTACACCGTCCCAATAGCCTAAAAGGAGTATTCGAAATCCAAGCATGGTGCGTTTAGTAATATGGTCGAATACTTTTCCTATAAATTCTATTCTTTTACCGGTCTTCTCCAAAAGACTGTCATCAATAATAAGGCATTTGATTCCTTGTTCTTGAAGGTTGCTGTACTTTTTTATTAAATGAAAATATCTTTGAATATACGAATAAATAGATTTACGCCAATCAATTGATTCATTGTTCTTTAATCTGTAATAAGTGTCTTTGCGTAATTCCTT
>DYOH01000057.1 GCA_020720625.1 Acetofilamentum sp.
AACGCTGGCAGGGGTATAATCATTTTTTCAATCTTTTTAGACTGAACTCATTAATATTTAAGCAATTTCGCCACTACGTGGCTTTAATGTGCAAAAAAATCCGAATACTACAAAGATGTCGCCGCTAATGCGGCTAAAATCAAACGCTAAACAAGTAAAATCATTTGGTTTAATTACTAAAATTTGTGCATTCGTGGCTAAAAAACATTGATGAGTCTAGTCTAAAAACCCTGCCAGCGTTGATTTTTATTAAATGCTGTAACTGTACTAAACAGTTTATAAGTCAATTAAGAAAACGCTGGCAGGGGTATAATCATTTTTTCAATCTTTTTAGACTGAACTCATTGATACAAAAGTAGGGTGATTTTCATTGCAGCGTGTTACAAGATTTCGTTAGAATGTTGTAATATTTTGATTTTAAAGGAATTTAACAGATTTTCTCTGATTTTAATGATTCACTATATTCTTACACCAAATTTAAATTCTGCACCCTGAATCTTCTTTCCTTTATCGGCATCCAATATCATAAACCGGGAGTAGCTATATTCTAATCCCATATATAGCTGGTATTTCGAACTTGGAATGAATTGAATGCCGCCACCTAATCCGGTTTTATGTCCCATGATGCTTCCGACAGTGGTTTCCGTTTTTAATTGGTTTAATAGAAGTGAGTATCCAAGGTAGGGAATCCATTTTTTATTTTTCGCCAGTTCGTGTCTTACCGTCCAACCATAGGAGAGAATACTAAAATTGGCCGAATCATTTAAGGATTGAAAAAGGGTATAGCCCAAAGGAACACTAATAAATGATGCTTTTTTATTTGCAAATCCCGAAAGCTGCCAGGCATAATCCAGAAGAAATCCATAGCCATAAGATTGGTTGTTTTGAAAATCATTGGAGAAATTGTATCTAAATCCTGTTTCCAAAGAATATTGCTTGGGCACTACATCAAATGTTTGTTCCTGAGCATATACAATTCCCATTGCACTCAAAAAAATCAGCAGAATGAAATATTTTTTCATCTTTTTAAAATTTTGACTCAATTATTATTTAGAATAGCTTTTTTTACTTTGACAAACATAGTTTTTAAGTTGATTTTTTGCAAATCAGTCTGGCCATTTCTCCATAATTCATTGGTCTTTAATTAGCGATTTTACAAAAAAAGATAAGCGCTTGGATTTGAAACAAAATGAATGTATTTTCGTTTGATAATTAAATGCTTATTGGATAAATGAAAAAAATATTCTTGGTTTTTTTGTCCTTTATTTGGATTACAGGAATTTGGGCCCAGGGCGATTCTTCCATTGTGGTTAGCATTAGTTCATCTATAGGTGGCACATACAACCAGCCAAATTTTATTGCTAAAATATATTTTGAAGAACCAGTTTGGGATTTTGAGATTTCCGCTGTAAAAGTGATAAATGGTTATACAAATAATTTACGTATTGGCAGTACTTATGGACAGGAATGGACAGTAGATGTTTGGGCAAATAGCAACGGAAAAGTGGGTGTTTATTTTCCGGCAGGGCAAACCAAAAATAGCCCGGCCGACGATACATGGAATGCAGCATCAGACACTTTTTGGGTGTATCTGGATTATGTAGCTCCACAATTTAGTTTGAACTCAACTGCATCAAACCCAACAAATGTTGCTGCATTTGACGTAACGATTCAGTCTAACGAGTATGTAGCCGGCTTTACACAAGAAGATTTACTTGTAGAAAATGCTCAAATCAATAGTTTTACAGAAATAAAGCCAAACAGAGAGTGGATATTAAATGTTGGCTATTTGCAGGATGGTGATGCGCTTGTTTCTATTTCTGCCGACGTAGCAGCAGATACAGCACAAAATCTAAATCTTGCATCCGCAATTTTTAGCAGGCGATTTGATACTTCGTGTCCGAAAGTTGAAATTACTACTACGGCAAAGTATTTAAGCAACCAAGCCATAATTTTGGTAAATGTGTCATTCGACGAAGAAGTCCAAGATTTTGATGAGACAGATATTTATTTGAATAAAGCCACTTTAGCCAAATTTACAGGCACAGGCGATAATAAGAATTATGAACTTCAAGTCCAATCTATGGATTTAGGAGAATATGCCATTGCAGTAAAAGAAAATGCGGCAATGGATATTCTTGGAAATTATAATTTGGCAACAGATACTTTATTTTTCTTGTATGATGGAGTTGTTCCAATCTGCGAAATTTTCAGTTCTGAAACCAATCCTACTGCCAATGATAGTCTTTGGTTCCGGCTGCTATTTTCAGAGTATGTGCAAGGTTTTACAAGTAGTTCCATCTATACATCCCGTGGATTCATACAAGACTTAAAAGTCTTGCATGAAGGGTTTGAGTACCAGTATCTGATAGTAAATTCAGTAAGCGGAGATGTGAGCACCAATATTAAAGCGGCTTCTGTGAGCGATTCTGCCGGAAACTGGAATAGCACCAGTAATACCATTACGCTTACAACAGACCATACACCGCCAACATGCCAACTTTATACTACCGAAGGAAATCCAACAAATAAAGATTCTTTGCTTATTCATGCGCGTTTTAGCGAGTCAGTAAAGAATTTTACAGTCGAAGATATTGTTTTCGAAGGTGCTCAAATCAAAAATTTTACAACGATTGATGGGGGCAAGGAGTTTTCCTTTTACGCTTATCCATTGCCCGAATGGAATTATATGCGACTATATGTAGAGGCCGGAAGTTATAGCGATTTACTTGACCATCCGGGAGGAGAATTCAAGTATTTATTTATCAATTACGATATTTCCGAACCCACAGTATTGCTTTCATCTCCTGCCGGAAGCGTAATTCATACCGATTTTGGCGTGCGAATTAAATTTTCAGAAAAAGTTAGCAATTTTAAACCAGATTCTATTAAGGTAATTAATGGTTCAAAATCCGCAGTTTATGAGTCTCAGGCTGGCATGGAGTGGTCGGTTTCTATACATCCGCTCAGCAAGGGCTATGTATATATTTGGTTGGAAGAAGGTGCTGCACGCGATTTGGCCGGAAATTTTTCTTTGCCCGGCGATACCTTAATAATAGAATTTAACGATGATATTTATGAGCCGCTTCCTAAGCTTAGTACCGAAGTCGGAAGCCCAACAAATAAGCAAGTAATTGCTTTTATTGCAGAGTTTAATGAGGAGGTAACAGATTTTATCATTGAAGACATTTACGTGCAGGCGGGAGTTATTTCAAATTTTCAGATGATTTCGGCCAACAAAAAATGGGCAATTAATTTAAATCCTACAGGCGATGGAACACCCAAAGTGCAGATTAAGAGTAATGTATGTACCGATTTAAGCGGAAATGCAAATCTTCCATCAAACGAACTTAGCTGGCTGGTAGATATAACTGCTCCACAACTTACAATAAGCTCCACTGCCAAATCGCCTACCAATAATCCCAATATTGTGCTTACCTTTTCTTTTACCGAGCAAGTTACTGATTTTACAGTAGATGATATTGTGTTGGAAAATACAGGAATAAAAGAGTTTCAGGTTAGCAGTACATCAAAAGTCTGGACAGCAAAGTTAGTGCCTGCCGTGGGAGAGGGCGAATTAAAAGCCAGTGTAAAGGCCCAGGCGGCAAGCGATTTTGCAGGTAACTATTCTCAGGCATCTAATTTAATTAGTATTCAGTTTGATGGAGTAGCACCAAAGGCCGAGATTATTGATTATTTGGGTAAAGATACTACCAATACTGATACTACATCGGTGCGAATTGTGTTTAATGAAACTGTTTATGGATTTGAGCTTACCGATATTACGCTGTACAATGCTACCGCTATAAATTTTGAAGTTCTGGAAATTGGCAAAGATTACAGAATTAGGCTTAAGGCTAGTGAAGAGGGGCCTTTTGGCCTACGAATTCCTTACGCAACTGTAGCCGATTTAACCGGAAATGTAAACAGTCCGGTAGAAAAAGTGCTTATTTTCGACCCTCAAGCAGCAAATATACTTAGATTCGAGCAGGCGGGTATTAAATACTACGTGTTTGATAAGGTGTTGTATTTAAGTTACTTGAAAACAATAGTGAAACCCGACCAATTAAAGGTTTATAACCTGAAAGGGGAGTTGGTTCTCGAGCATAAATTCCATTATTCTGGTTATTATCAAATAGATTTACCTTTTAAAGAAGGCATATATATTCTTAGTTTAGAGCAGAATAAAATTTACTATTTAGAGAAAATTTTCATAGGAAATCAGTAGTTAGTGGCTTCAAAATAATTGTGAGAATAATCATCTCAACAAACAGGAGCGATAAACAATATGGAACACATTTTGTTTAGCACAGTTTACCCACAAGTGCTAAAATGAGTTTTTTTGTTTAATCGTTTTTTTTTAGATTTTTTCTTATGAAAATAATCCTTTTGATGATAGGCAAAACCAATTTTCCATTCGTAAAGGAAGGAACAGAACTTTATGCTTCGCGGCTAAAGCATTATGTAAGATTTGATATTCAGGAGCTTAGCGATGTAAAGGCGGGAAAGAATATGCCATCAGATGAACTAAAAAAGAAAGAGGCTGAACAGTTTTTAAAGAAGATTCCAAGCGATGCTTTTGTTATTTTGCTCGATGAGAACGGAAAGCAATACCAATCCCGACAATTTGCACTCGAGATTGAAAAATGGATGATTCAGACATCAAAGGACATAATTTTTGTTGTGGGTGGAGCCTTTGGCTTTGCTCCGGCAATGTACGAGAGAGCACAGCTAAAAATTAGTTTGTCGTCTATGACATTTTCGCATCAGCTTATCAGACTGATATTTGTTGAACAATTGTATCGCGCATTTAGCATAATAAATCAAGAGCCATACCACAATGATTAATTTTTTCGAAAAAATGTTTATTTTAGCCCATAATTCTGATGTATGCCCCCAATAAAGTCAAAAAATAGGATTCTGTTTCTGGCCATTTTATTTGCCTTAAGCTATTCTGTTGCTTATATGCTCGATAGGGGAAAACTTTTCTGGAATCCGCACGAAACACATTTGGGGTTCAGTATTCCGGAGATTACAGCCAAAATTGCAGAAAGAACAGCCGATGTAGACAGCATTATTGCCGATATCAGTAAATTAGTCGATAATAAGCAGATAAACAGGGAAATACTTTCGGATATAGCTTCACTTATAAATGGCAAAAAAATAGAAAACAAAGCATACACCTTTTTATTATACGAAAACAATCAACTTAAATTCTGGTCAAATACCCAAATAAATGTTCCGGCTGCCTATGCCGATTCAGTTTTAATGTACCGCATTTTGCGTACCGGAAACGGATTTTATCTGGTAAACAAAAAGCTCGAAGAAAATAGAATTATTATTGGGCTTAGCTTAATAAAAAATGAATATCCAATCGCTAATGAATACCTGAAGCCCAAATATTTTGGGGAATTTAAGATACCTGAAAATGTAAAAATTGAAACCGATATACAAGCATTGGGGATAGATGTGGCCGATGTAGATGGCCGATTTTTATTTAAGCTGATGCCCGAGTATTCCACTTTTTTGGAAAAGCCATATTTTTTTAGTTCTATCGTTTTTTATTTGCTTGGTATTCTCTTTTTTTTGATGTTTGTTTACTACGCATTTAAATATTTATTACTTTTCTTAAACGACTATCTGGTGCTGCTGGCATTGATTGCCTTACTTTTTTTGCTTAGATATTTTAGTATTTTGTATAAGATACCGGCCAATATGTATCACCTCTCAGTATTTAAGCCGCAGTATTTTAGCCAATCTTTTTGGTTTGCATCATTAGGCGATTTTATTTTTAATGCCTTGATATTTTTCTTTATCGCATTTTTTATAAAAAGAAATATTTCTTTTTATAAACTGCATCAGAAATGGCCTGTACATATATTTATGGCTGCATTAATTCTTAGTTTTTATTTTGATTTAAGTTCTGTTTTTATCAATAATCTGATTCAGAATTCAAGTATCAATTTCGAATTGTATAAAATATTATCTCTCGATGGATATAGTTTAGGTGGATACATAATTATTGCGCTTATTTTTGGCGCACTTTGGCTATTGGTAGAAAAATATGTGCAACTGGCCATCAAAGAAACACCTAAGTTATCAGTATTTGTGTTGATAATAAGTGTTTTAATTACCATTTTAGTCTCATTTGCAGGCAATCAGCAAACTTATTATCCCGGATTTGCTTTTTTATTCTTTTTCACTGCAAGCGTTTATTTTGTGCGCTCTAAATATGCACAAGGCTCATATTTTAGCACCATTTTTTTAGTTATTTTAATAAGTTTATACACTGTTTTTCTAATACTTAAAGATGTTGAAGAAAAAGCGAGCAGCCGTGAGCAGGTTATTGCCATAAATTTGGCCGCCGAGCGCGATCCCATTGCAGAGCTTTTTTTTATAGAAAAAGAAAACGTGCTAAAAGCTGATACCTTTATTCTTTCGGAATTAAATGGCGGGATGAATGCCAATAAAATTAGACGACATATCTACGATAAATACCTCAAGGGTTATCTCAATAAATTTGATTTACAAGTAACTATTTGTTTGCCAAAGGATTCACTATGGATCGAAGACGAAGGCAGAACCGAATCATGCAACAATTATTTTCAGAATGCCATTGATTTTACCGGCTCCAAACTACGACAGTCCGATTTTTATTTTTTGGATAATCTAAACGGACGAATTAGCTATTTTGGTTGGCTGAGGTTTAAAAATAAAGCATCAGATATACCCATTTCCTTGTTTCTCGAATTCGACAGTAAATTGCAGATTGACGAAACGGGTTATCCGGAACTACTGCTCGATAAAAAACTGAGCGGAAAATCTAAATACAAAGATTATCAGTATGCCAAATATAAATTTGGACAATTAATCAATCAACATGGCGATTATCCTTATGATTTAAAACTTAGCCTAAAAGAACCCGAAGATGCGGAGTTTTTCGATTACCGCAAAAATGGATTTCATCATCTGGTTTATTGGCTCGACAGCAATAATGTGATTGTTGTAAGCCGAAAGCAGAATAGTTTTATGGACTATCTGATTACATTTTCGTATCTCTTTTTGGCTTTTAATCTCTTGGTTTCATTGTTGTTATTGTCTGACAGATTGCTACATGGCAAGTTTAGATTTTATTTTGATTTAAAATTGCAAATTCAGTTTTCCATGGTGGCCACCCTGATTATTTCCTTGTTGATTGTGGGCGGCGGAACGGTTTTTTACATCCTTAAATTATATCAGAATAAGCACAACGAAAATCTTAACGAAAAAATACAATCTTTAAACAACGAATTATCGCACAAACTTTTGTACGAAGCATCATTATCGCCCAATTGGCGAAATTACGACAACAACAGTCTAAACGATTTGTTGATGAAATTTGCAGATGTATTGTATACCGATGTGCATTTGTTTGATAATACCGGAAATTTACTTGCCACATCTCGTCCGGAGCTCTTTAACATGGGCTTGCAAAGTAGGCTGATGAACTTTGATGCATATAATCAGCTCGTTTTGGAACAAAGGCAGAAATATCAACACGAGGAAAAAATTGGTGAACTCAACTATTTGTCGGCTTATTTGCCTTTTCGCAATGTGGATAATAAAATTTTGGCATATATGAATTTGCCCTATTTTTCGAAACAAAGTGAGATGCGTGCCGAAATCTCGGCTCTTTTGGTAACGGTTTTAAATGTATTTGTTTTGTTGATTCTTATAGCAACCTTTGTTGCCCTTTTCACAAGCAATAGAATAACTTTGCCATTACAGCTTTTGCAATCGAGTATGCGAGAGATTGAACTCGGAAAAAGTAATCAGCCAATTCATTATCAGCGCAATGATGAGATTGGGCAATTGGTAAAAGAATACAACCGGATGCTTGGCGAATTGCATAAAAGTGCCGAATTATTAGGGCAATCGGAGCGCGAAAGTGCATGGCGCGAAATGGCGAAGCAGATTGCCCACGAAATTAAAAATCCATTAACGCCAATGAAATTAAGTATTCAGTATTTGCAGCGTTCCTGGAAAAACAAGGATAAGGATTTTGATGCCCGCCTGGAAAGAGTGGCCCTAACCATGGTACAGCAAATAGATGCACTTTCCGAAATTGCTACGGCATTCTCTAATTTTGCCAAAATGCCTCGTTCGCAAATGCAAGTTGTAAATTTGTTGGATGTAATTAAAAATGTTATTCGATTGTTTAAAGATACGGAAGATGTTGAAATAGATTTGCAGGAGAATAGTCTTGAATCTGTTTCTGTTTTTATCGATGAAAAAGAGATGCAGCGCGTGTTTATCAATTTGGTAAAGAATGGTATTCAATCGGTTCCGAAAGAGCGAAATGCACAAATTGCAATTACCATTGCTCAAAATAATGAGCATGTTGTTGTAGCTGTAAGAGACAATGGTGCCGGAATTCCCGAAGAATTGCACGAAAAACTATTCAGACCCAATTTTACCACCAAAACTACAGGAATGGGTTTGGGATTGGCCATTGTAAAAAATATTGTAGATAACGAGAAAGGTAAAATTTGGTTCGAAACTGCATTGAGTAAAGGCAGTACATTTTTCGTTCAACTTCCAGTAGTGCCAGAGAGTTAAAAAAAGGCTTTCTAAAACCAAAAATATTAATTTAGGTTTTCAGAAAGCCTTTCGCCTTGATTATCACGTTTTTTTCTTTTTGGCTCAAAATTCAATTTGAGATTCCACATAATTTATCCAATTGGTAGGTCCGCCAGGCACATATCCGGCCTTTATGACTTTTCCTTTGGCAACAATTATTATTGTAGGAAAACCTTGCACACCAATTTCTGCCGCTAAAGCCTTATTTTGGTTTACGAGCTCATCCGATTGTGTTTTTCGTTTTGGAAAATCCAGTTCCAATAGTTCAATATTGTTTTCTGTTGCCCAACTTTTAAATTCCGGGGTATCAAAAATTTCCTGTTTAATTTTCATGCAATAAATGCACCAGTCGCTGCCCGTAAAATTAAGTAGGATAGGGCTACCGTTTTGTTCGGCCCTTTGAAATACTTCGTTTGCATCGTTTTTCCATCCCGGATTGCTCACCGGATCGGTAATTTTTGTCTCGTTCTGTGCATTCAGGCTAAAGCCAATGGCCAGAAAGCTAAATGTAATCAGTATCAGCTTTTTCAACATTTGTCAAAAACATTAAGTTAGTACTATTTTTTTGTAAATATACGCAGATTATGCAAAAATGTTCATACTTGAATGCATTTTTTATGTTTTTTGACATATTTTAATGATCATTCAATAAATTTTTGTGTTTTCGAATACCGATTTGATTGGATAATGAATGCATACCGGAATAATACCAAGTATACTATCAATTTTTTTTTCATCTCTTTAAAAGCAACTTGGTATAATAGTATATTAGTGGTCAGATTTGCCGAAACCGAATTTTTTAGTTTCTTTCTTTGGGTATGGCCATAATATTTAATGCTGCCGGCACTACTTTAATCAAAATCTGTCGGCCTAGAAAAACCGGCTCACCATCAATATGGGCAGGTCCGTCGCTTTCGCGCTCAATGGCAATTTCCTTAACTTTTTGTGTTTTAATGTAATGCGATTTATGCATACTTTTTGTAAACAATCGAAGTACCGTAGGTGCAACTGCGTGAATGGGCAATTTGGATAAGATGCTAATATCCAGACAGCCATCATTAATTTGTGCCAATGGTGCTATTACTGCATTATTGCCAAATTGCGAAGCATTAGATATTGTAAGCATAAATGCTTGATGATTAAACTTTTGACCATTTAACAGCAATGATAAATGTTGTGGTTTATAGTGAAAATATTCCTTTAACACCATCCTTACATAAGTTTGTAAACCTCTGCCCGTGTTATCGGCAAAAGCTTTTCCTACCTGAGCATCAAATCCAACACCGGCAGTGCAGAAAAATGGCAGCTCGTTCATCATTCCTGCATCCATTTTATAGATGTTGGTTTGGTTTAAAAAGCAAATACTTCTTGCTGGTTGTAGCGGAATTTTTAAATGTCGTGCCAATCCATTTCCGGAGCCCATGGGAATAATGCCCATGGCTACATCCGAGTGCAAAAGTGCTTTGGCCGTTTCGTTTACAGTGCCGTCGCCACCAACGGCCACAATATATTTAAATCCGTCGTCTTTGGCAGCCTTGGCAAGCAAAAATGCATGTCCGGCATATTCCGAAAACCGAATACTCGGGTTAAATTTCTCCTGATTAAGCCAGCGCTTAATTAAATGTGGTATATGATTTTTTCTTTTTCCCCCGGAAATTGGGTTGATGATAAACAAAATATCTTCTTTAGTCATGTTTATTGTGCATTTTCAATTGCAAATTTTAATCTACAAATACTATCATTATTTATTTTCACTTATAATTTCTACATCAAGCCAAATTGATAAGCTATCCCTAACTTTGTTTTGTGCGGATTTTCCGAAAGAGTGCAAGCGCGTTCTGTGAGAGCCGCCTGGTAAGATCATCGAAAAAGAATTGGTTTTCAGTGTATCAGGTTCAATACCGGCGGCGTACCAAGGATCATAATTTCCATAGATATAAATAAAATTATTTCCGTTGTCTTTAATCCATTGGTTTATTTTTAAATTAGATTGATTAGAATATGGTATAGGTATTAAGTTTTGAAGTGTGAACTCAAAATCAGGATTTTGCGCAAATTTTAAATAGGGAAGTAAGCTTTTGGTTTCGTAGGTATAAATGCCAATTTCCGTAAGCGCCTGATAGAAATAGGGTTTTAACTTTTCTGCTTCATCATCACTAAAAAAACTAAATGGATCGGCATAAGACAGAAACGAGAAAAGTGAATCTGTAGGCTGAATTTTGTCCGGCATTTTGTCTACATCATATCCCCATTGCCAGATAACAAACGAAAGTTCGAGCACGCCATGCTCAAAAGCCGATTCTAAGCCTCCCACATTGTTAAATGTCCAGCCTTTAGATTCGGCTAATTTCTCGAATTCCGGTAATAATTTCTGCTTATTTTGTAAGAGAAGCAATTGTAAATCGGCAATTTTTTTTCTACTTTTTTCATTTCCGGCTTTTGAAGCTATAAATTCGGGCACTCTGGGGTCTTCGCGGGCAAAAGTAAGCGGCGCAACATACGGAATAGCAACAACTACATCTTGTGGGTAAAAATATTTATATGCCACTGTGGTTTGGCCGCCTTTGCTAATGCCGCTCGATAGCCATGCTTTTGTGTATATTTTAGAAAAACTTTCTTTGATGTGATGCAAATCGGCGGCGGCCTGCTCAAGGTTAAGGTACGACCATAGCATACTATCGGGTTTGGATTCACCAAAGTAGCGGTGCTCCACTATGAGCTGATTGGCTTGCGTAAAATTGGCAATTTCCGAAATATAATGATAAGGTGCCGAATATCCCTCTGTTATCAGGGCCATGGGGCGTTCGAATCCTTTATGCGCAAGATAGAGTTTTTGCCAGAAAAAGCCTTTGCTCGTATCTTTGTGGTCTATGGGCTGCCTTATCATTATTTTATAAACCTGCGGATAATAGTCGTTTCCTTTTTCTGTGCTGATTTTTGTAAATGGTATATCTGCCAGTTTTTTGCCGAGGTGCCAATCGTTTTCAGGAGCAAACGATTCTTTTGCACACGAAATCCATTGGATTAGAAAGAATAAAAAAATTATCTTAGCATAATTATTTGGCTTTTTCATCGTTTTAAATTTACGATGCAAGTTAATAAAATATTTGACATTTTTTTGAGTGCAAAATGATTCATTCCATTATTATTGGCATAATATTTAATCAGTTTTTTTTGTTTACTGATTTCAGAAAAGAATTTGGGAATTCTTATCTGGATGCTTTAGATTTTGTTAAGGATAACAAGACCATTATTCTTGAAGTGTATCAGCAATATCAGATAAAAGGTGATATTATGATTTCAGTCTTGTTTCCCGAACGAATAAGGTATTCTATTTATAAAGATTATTTCGAAACTTTGGCGCTTTCTACGGCCTATGTGGAATATGGAAGTAAATACGTGGATTTTTCTATCGGCGATTTTCAAATGAAACCATCTTTTATCGAAAAACTGGATAGTATTTTGCTAATAGATAGTACACTAGCACATAAGTATGAAATTTTGGGTCTTTCTCAAACCGACGAATTATTGAGGAGGAGAGAAATTGTGCGGCGTTTGGAAGATTTGCATTTTCAGCTTATTTACTCGGCATTGTTTTATGATTATTGTTTACATCAATTTAATTTATACCGGAAAGACGATAAACTGCTCATCTATTTTCTTGCATCTGCCTACAATGCCGGGTTTAACAAATCTTTTGAACGCATTCTTTCCGACGGTAAAAAGCCGTATTTCCCCAATGGTGCCGATTTTATGCTTCAGCAGCATGTATACGCCGATGTGTCGTGGTATTTTTTTCAGCTCGATTATGTTTTGCTCTTTTCATCTAACTAAAATATGGCCTATGCAACAATTTTATTGATAAAAACATGGAGATATTGAAAATGATAGAATTTATAGTAAATTAACGAATAAAATGATAGAAAGATGAAAAGGATAATATTTTTGGTAAGTATGATTGTTGCTATTGGATTTAGCCAATGTAAAAAGGAGGCGGAAATGCTTGCATTTAAAATTACGCCGCCTTTTGCTGCCTTGAATCCGGAGTTTACCGTATTTGAGTATGAGTCCGGTGTTGCCGATACTTTTGTTTATCGCACAGGTAGTCAGTTGTTTGTACCTCCATTTTTGTGGGTAGATTCATCGGGTATGGAAGTTAAGGGAAAAGTAGCGGTAAAGTACCGCGAATTTCACCGTGCCGAAGAAATATTTTTCTCTGGTGCTCATTTGAATTATGATTCACTGGGGGAGAAAAATGTGCTAACTACTGCCGGAATGTTTGAAATTAGGGCTTTTCAAAATGGAAAAGAACTCGCCATGAAAAATGGCAAAGAAATGGGCGTAAGAATGGCTTCGTACAATGCAACGCCGAACTACAATTTTTATAATATGAGCGATAGTTCTGGCAATTGGCAATATAAGGGCCAAGCAACTGCCGAAATAAATACCGGAATTAGAACGATAAAGGAGCAAATTGATATTTTGCAGGCCAAAGACAAATTTCCGTATGATGCAAAAACTACATTTGTATTAAATTATGATGCTGCACTCGACATTTTCTTTAAAAACGATTATAAAGCCATCAGCAAAAATTACGAGAATAAAACAGTTTTGCGCAAGATTGAATCTTATGGAGCTGCCTTGTCGAAAATTTATGGTGGCAGATGGAATGAGGTAAGGTATAAAGGATTAAAGTTTTATGCATGGGAAATGGTTTGGGAAATTATTGGTTCGCAAAAAATGCCTACATGGGCTATGAAAGAAGGAGCCGATATTACTGATCTGAAATTCCAGGGAGGAACAAGTTATAAGATGGAGCTTATATCATACAAACGAAACCAAAGGGCTACTTTATTTGTTAATGCAAAAATTCCATTAAAAGTACTTTTTGCACTTAGCCCCAATGCCCGTCAGGAAGAATACGATCAGGTGCTTGAGCAAATTAGAATAGAACAAGAACGTTTGGCGATGCAGGCCGAAGTGTATAGGAGTTTCTCTGTAACAGCTCCCGGATTTCATAATTGGGATGTCGTGTATAAAAATCCAAATACGTTTATGGCCAAAGCCCAAATTAGTTTCGATAAAGCACTTTCAAAAGAAGAAGTACCCGAGCTTTATTATTTTATAAACGGCAACAAGAGTTTTGTAAAGATAAATAACTGGGATACCGATAGTATTTATGTAAGCATAGATTCTACGGCTAAGTATATTGCAGTTTTATCGCCTACAAAAGCCGCTATTTTTGAAAATAAGGATTATAAGAATCTTGATTTTGATAAGATAAGAAAAACCGGAAGTTTAAATTTGCCGTTCAAGGTTGTGGATATTCAATCGGCCAACGATGCGCTGAAGCTTTTAAACTAATTTGGCTTGTTTTTATGGCCAAAATCTATCGCCTAACAGTATATGTGAGTAGATTTTGGCCAAATTTAGCCCATTATGCTTGTTAAATAGGTGTTAATTCTGTGTTTAGACTATTTGTAAATATTTTGTTAATGCACTTTCGAAGTATTAAAATCGTATGCGCATCTGAATTTTAATTTCGGTTTTCTTGTTTCCATCAATTTCTGCCAATCCGCTGCTCAATTTTTCCAACTTTGGATAATAAAATTGTCCCCAGCGTGCCCAGATATCAATGCGGTCGCTAACACTGTATTTTATATTGAAATAGCTTCTTGTTCCCTGGTAAAAGTATGCCGGCACGCTAAATGCATATAGAATATCGTTTTCGTAGGCATAAATTCTGGTGTTGTAAGTAGTATTGAACAAAGCAAATCGGGCAGAAAAGTTGAGTGGTATTTTCAGAAATTTATAGCTCAAATCCTGATAAATCATATATCCGGTTTCTTTGGTTTGGTCAAAATTGTAGTGGGCAAACTCGGCGCGCGATTTAAGCATTATATTTTTGCCTGGAGCAAACTCCAGATGTACCCTAAAACTCTCCTTCTCCTTTTCAGATAGCTGATAGTGTGTTGTTTCCGAAATGTTGGCCTGTTTTTTTTCGTTTTTGTATTTAACGAGCAGCTTGGCGTAGCGTGAAATATTTTTTTCTATTTGCACCAAATAATCGAATCCATCTGATGGACTATAAGCGGAGAAACTCATCCAAGGGAATCTGTAAGAATCAATATATGCGGAGATTTTCCAGTTTTTTGCCGGATAAATTTCTGTGCCTAAGTAAAAGCCGCTTTCGTTGCTTGTGTTGGAAGTTTCGCCAAAACCGCCGGCATACAAGCTCCAATAATCTGCACTATAATTTCTATAGAGTGCCGAGACGCTTATTTGTGGGGCTGGTTTTAATATTATGCCATTTACGGTGGCAAATGCGCCTGTACCCGAAAGGGCATTTTCACCAAATAAATGCACCTGAGATTTTATCAGGTAATAATAATCCAGACTAAAATGCTGCGTTTGATTACCACTAAAGGCATAAAGCTGGTAAGCCCTTGATTGAAGATTTATTTCGGGCGAAAAATGAGTGTAAACATAGTTAATAGCCGCATTAAATTTGGGGGCTCTATACTTGATACTTGCACCCGATAACAGTATATTGACTGCTTTTTTATCTTCCAATTCCGAGGGCGTGGAATGCAATCCTGTATTTTGGAGAGAGCCTGCTTCTTCCACTTCAAAATCATCGAGAGAATCGGGAATTTCAATTTGTGCATCCGATTTTTTGTACGAAAAAAATGGGTTAAAATACAGGTTTTTCCATTGAATGGTGCTTGCTATACCCTGCAAATACTGGTTTTCGTCGGTAGATGAGTATTTTTTAAAGCCTCCCGCTTTGCCCATTATTCCGGTAGTGTAAGCCGATTTAGAGCCGCCAAAACTTGAGCCCATGATTAAGCCTTGTCCAAAAGAGGCCGAATAACTCCCAATGATCAGATTTTGAATTTTTCCGAGCTCCGAAAACTGCAAAAATCCCGACATATAATCGAAACCTTGCTTTTGGGAACTACTAAAAAATTCTTCGCCGGCATCTTTTTCCAGGGTAAAACCATATTTGAATACCTTTTTATACTGATAAGCGTAACGCGCATAAATTTTATATTTGCTTCCCAAATATCTGGCATCTGGCTTTTCGTTGAGCAGCGAGTCGCTGGCATCGGTATATCCGAGCTGGTTTTGAGTAAGAAATTGTGTGCGCAAAAATAAATTTGACTTGCCCTGACTAAGGTATTTAGAAAGATTAAATTGGCTTTCTTTTTTCTCAGGAATTACGGTAATAAATGGCAGAAGTTTGCTAATAGTTTCATAATCAAAATACTTAACATATTGTATCTCATAAATAGAAATCATTTGTCGGTTGCGCTCTAAATAAGTAAAAAGTGCTTCGGTTTGCTGAATTGATAAAAACGGAAAAACGGCCAATTCTTCGGCAGTGGCCGTATTCAAATTGAGCGGATTGGCCAGATAAGACTCTAAAATTTCGAGTATTTCGCCTTGAGCCTCATCAGATTCCGACGATTCGGCCAAATCTTCGATGTATTGCTCCAGCCAGGTTTTTTCTGGAGTCTGAGCCTTCATGTTTGTAAGAAAAAGGCTATAAATCAGCAGAAACGAAATAAATGCTCTCATGCCATTTTAAAAATTTTGTGGTCTATCTAAAATTAAAATCAAAGGTGCTTTTCCTTTTAATTGATATTGCTTAATCCATTTATTATTCTTGTTCACAGGCATTTGGTTGTTGTCCATGCCAATCCAAATTTGGGTAGGAGTAAGCAGTAAAGCTTCGGCAATACCAAATTGAGGGTTTTCTGTTTTGTATAAATTTTGTTTTTTATCGGGGCTAGCTGCATAAGGTAAAAAGGAAACACGCTGTAAATCCATGTTTTGCAGATTTAACCTTGCCACCATATAATCGTTTCGTTCGAGTAAATATAAAAAAGGCTTCCCATTTGAACCACGTTCAAATTTGGCATCGGCAAAATCCGGATTTGGGCTTAGACCCTCAATTTCCAGCTTGCGCAAAATGCTGCCGCTTTTTATATCTATTTCTAAGATATATCTATTATCATTCAAATCTTTGGCTGTTCTTTCCTTTATGAGGTACAAAATTTGGTTGCTGCAATCAACAGCCAGGCCTTCATAACCGGCGTTGAACCATTTTTCCCGCTGAAAAAGAAATTCATTCTCTTTTTCAAACTTGGCATAATCAATAAATATGGGCATTAGATTTTGCTTCTCAAGTGTAAATACCTCGCTTTTTCGCTCGTTTAGCACAAAAATCTTTTCCTGGCAAGCATCAATACCTTCCAAATCGCTATTTTTAAATTCCAGGCCTGCAATTTTAGTCAATTTCCATTCTACACTATCTATTGCCGAAACATCAGATTTTTCGTCTTGTACACAAATTACGCCATATTTGGGGTGCAATGCAAAACCGCTTAATTCATATTTGGCCGATTTTATTTGCACAATACCTTGTAAATTAGTGTTTAACTGAGAAAATACGGAATTTAGGTAAAAAATCATCAAAAAAAATAGTAAAAATCTCTTCATCTGTTTTTGGTTTAGGTCGCCAATATAAGCATTTTTTCTTTTTGATGTATTTCTTTAAAAAATGCCTTGGCACTTTGGCAAAAAATTTGGCATTAATCATCATACTTTGTAAATTTGTTTACAATAAAGTAGCAATGAATAAAGCAGACTCAAACAAAATAGTACGCAAAGCAGGGTGGGTTTCCATTATCGGAAATGTGCTTTTATTTAGCATTAAGATTTGGATTGGATTGATAACCATGTCTGTAGCACTTATTTCCGATGCTGTGCATACTTTGTCGGACAGTATTAGCTCTATAGTAGTATTGGTGGCTCTGAAAGTAGGTAATAAGCCACCCGACAAAGAGCATCCTTATGGCCACGGACGGGCAGATTTAATTGCCACCATTATAGTTGGCGTAATGCTTAGTATTGTGGCTTTTGAGTTTTTAATCAAATCGGCAGAAATTTTGTTCAGCCGCGAATCAGTTAAATTTGGTTTGTGGGCCATTCTGATTACAGCTTTTTCTGTGGTTTTCAAAGAAGGTATGGCGCAATATAGCATGCACGCCTACCGGAAATCTACCCAAATTAGCATGAAATCTGATGCCTGGCATCACCGCTCCGATGCAATATCTTCTTTGGTCATACTGCTTGGCATTTTTTTAAACCCGTATTTTTGGTGGATTGATGGTCTTTTAGGCATTCTTGTAGCTATTTTGATTAGCCATACGGCTTACGAAATTATTAAACAGCCTGTAGAAATGCTATTGGGTGAAACGCCATCAGATAAACTAATATCCAAGTTAGAAAAAGAGGCATTTCAATTATTGGGTTTTAATGCCAACTTGCATGCTTACCAAATACATCGCTATGGCGACCATATAGAACTCTCCTGCCATATAAAACTAAGTCCGGATATTAGTTTTATGCGCGCCCATGATATAGCCACTTTGCTCGAAAATTTGTTTTATAAAAAGTTTGATATTCATACCACCATTCATTTTGAACCCAGCGGGTTTGAGCAAGGTAGCAACAACGATTATTTTATCGAAAAAAGCAAATATGTTTGAATAGGAAAATTTAAAAATCTATGTATATTTGTATCAAATTATTTGCATAATTCGTTTTTTTTTTTTAAATTTGCTGTCGAAAAAATTAACCTTTAATTCGATAGATTATGAATAAAATTTTGTTACCTATTGCTTATCTTTTTTCTTTATTATTTTACAGTTGTGAAGATTCAAATATTGCTTTCCCAAATGATAAAAGTATTGGCGAAATTCTTCCGATAAATTTTAATTATTATATACATAATGAAAGGATGAGTTTTCCGACCATTGAAGATTATGCTAAGGCAATTGAATATTTAAATAAAGATGAACTACAGGAGTTCTATTCATGGGAGAAATCAATTAAATTTTCATCTTTAAAACGCAATAAAGAAAATAATTTGAGTTTGTACGCTCAAGTTCAAGATGATATTTTTTCATCATTGCTAAACATGAAAGGTGAGATTGAAATACAAGGCAAAATTTTTAAAGTAAATGCCAAAGATGAACTAATATTGGTGTATAGT
This sequence comes from Acetofilamentum sp., assembly GCA_020720625.1. Classification (GTDB taxonomy): domain Bacteria; phylum Bacteroidota; class Bacteroidia; order Bacteroidales; family DYOH01; genus DYOH01. The sequence continues at coordinate 18,683 of DYOH01000057.1, forward strand.
GAGGATGAGTTACTAAAAATTGATAGTCCAACAGAAAAATATAGTTTTGGTGATGATGTGCTATCAGAAGTATTTGATATTAAGTCAAATGTTGAATTTAAAGATGGATGTGCTTGGCGGGACTTACCTGATCCCAAAGGAGTATATTACACTGATTATGGTTATGATTGTAAATATCAGACACAATATAGAAAATTTGGCATTTATTTTACTTTATCCGCAGAAATGTGGCTGGATGGAACATTACCACATAGTGTGCTGTTTATATCTATTTATAAAACAAGCTATTGGGAGTGGCTTACAAAAAAAGAAACTGTACAGATAGGAACTACCATTAGCGCAGGAAATGTAAATCATTTACTTAAAAGATTTTACAGTAAAGCCGTTCGATTAAAGGAATATGAACTATATGTAACATTTACATTTCGGGATTATGATAATGGATTTTATTTACCTGTAAATATTGCAAATACATGTCAATAATCAATTATCTTTGTTGGAAAAAATTGTAGAGATTATTTTTGGCAAAATTTAATAAAACATTACCCTTATGAAACGAAAAACTAAATTACTGTTCTTATTGTTAATAATTGTAACACAAATTTACGGACAGAGTAAAACTAAATATTTATCTACCGGCATCGGAATGTCATTAATACCAGAAATTTATACCCCAAATGTTGAAGGTGTGAAACCTATTTTGTTTAATATATCGTATTCGCAAGAATTATATAAATCATTATCAATGGAATTGGGTTCTGGTTTAGGCTATTATCTTCTTTTCGATAAGTATGATTACAACAATAATATAATATTTACTTACTTTAAATTAGGGGCAAATTTGGGTTATAGTTTTGACTTGCCGAAGAAATTTGCGCTAAATGCAAAACTTGGCTATTCTTTTCAGCGAATATATTTGGTTTCAGCTCCTTTGGATAAATATAATCAGTATATTTTAAGCAATAAAGACTATGCAAAATTTTCCCAAATTGGAAATAGGTTATGGTTACCAACCTTTGGATTGCAACCTGTTTACAAAGGTAATAAAATGGATTTGGGTTTAGGATTTGAGTTTTCGCTTGATTTTCGGAATTGCATTAATCAAAATATATTTTATTACAATGTTAGTTATGCATTTAAGTTTTAAATGGTTATTTCTTTTTTTATTATTATTTTCTTGTCAACGAGAAATTGAGTTTTCAACCGAATTACAAGAGCGCAAATTGGTTGCAAACTCTTTTTTTTTCCCCGATAGCAATATTCGGATATTTTTGAATTATTCGCGCAGTTTAAACGAACCACAAATGGATATTTTTAAGGATTTAACTCTAAATATCATTGATGGCGATGGAATATTATATGATGTAAGGCGCGATTCTTCTTATTATTACTCAAGTATAGGATTAATCCCAAAAGCTGGATGTGCTTATACAATTAGCGCAAATCTATTAGGATTTGATGAAGTCTTCGCAACGGATACAATTCCGGGTGAAATTAGTATTCCGGTAAATTTAAGTAAAAAAGATAGTGTTTATTTTGATGTAGATTTAGGATATTATTTATCGTCTATTACATTTGCTATTAACGATAATTATTCAAATAAAGACTATTACGAATTATGGCTTATGACTGTAGATACTATGTTTGGATATATCAATAAGCAAATTGTGCAACCAACTAGCCACGATTATGATATATTAAATGAGAATAGTGCAGAGATTTATACTCAATCGGTTTTGTTTTCAGATTCATTATTTAACGGAAAAACCAGAAGTTTTAGTTTTTATTTTGTTCCTCCTATGATATCTGACCTTGAGAGTGGTACAAAAAGAATTTTTCGTGAATATTTGCTCATTATACATTTTCGGCAAGTGAGCAAAAATTATTATTATTACAAAAAAAGCCTGATAAAACATTTAAGCAATCAGGAGGGAGATTATTGGACCGGCACCGGGATGCCACTAGATGTATATTCGAATGTGGCAAATGGTTATGGAATTTTTGCTTCTTATCAATATCATAACGATACAATTTTTCCTTTAAAATGAAAAAAATAATTTTATTTTCGATTTTCTTTTGGATGGCTTTCCAATTATTTGCTCAGAAAAGGCAGATAAGTGGCTATGTTAAAGATTTAACTTCCGGCGAAGATTTAATTGGCGCTAGTATTTTCGTATCATCTCCGTTTGTTGGAACAACTACGAATGTTTTTGGCTATTTTAGCCTTGTCTTAAGCGATACTTTGAATTATTTAAACTTCTCGTATATTGGGTACGAGCTAAAACAAATTCAAATGTGGGGTGTTGATGATACTGTTTTATACATTGAGCTAAAACCGCTTAATAGGGAGATTGGGGAAGTTGAAATATTACAAAATAGGGTAAACAATGATGAAAATAGTCAATTTAAATTATCGATGCAACAATTAAAAAAAATCCCGATTTTGGGAGCCGAATACGATATTTTTAAGGCCTTACAGTTGGCACCCGGAATAAGTCCTGCATTGGAGGGACAAAGCAGTATTGTTGTTAGAGGAGGTAATTTAGATCAGAATCTAATTTTGCTGGATGACGTTCCTTTATATTATATCAACCATTTTGGCGGTTTTATATCTACTTTTAATGCGGAAGCAATAAATGGTATTAGTTTTATTAATAGTGGATTTCCTTCCAAATATGGAGGACGCTTATCTTCGGTAATGGATATTCGCATGAAAAATGGAAATCTAAAGCAAACCAACAAAACACTTAGTTTGGGTTTGCTTACTGCAAATGTTTTATTTGAAGGACCTATTAAAACAGATACAAGCTCTTATCTTATTTCTGCCAGAGCTTTTTTTCCTGGAGTTTTTACCAGAATTATTAGTCCTTTATTTATTGATAATGTAAGTATTGGATACGGTTTTTACGATATTAATGCAAAGTGGCATAGGAAAATAAACGATAATAGTAAAATATATTTGAGTTTTTATACAGGCGATGATAAATTCGTTTTTCTCCTTAAAGATAAATTATTTAGTATGGAGTCTGGAGCTATGTCAAAGAGTAAGTGGGGAAACCTACTTACTGCCTTTAGATGGAATTATCGCATTAGTCCGGTTATTTTTAGTAATGTTACCTTGTCATATTCAAAATTTCGGTTTTTTGATTCAAAAACATATTCATCGAATTTTGATTCAACTATACAAAAAGAAAAGCTTTTATCATCTGTAGAAGACATGACTATAAAAGTTGATGCTGATTATAATTGTTGTCCATTTCTATTTCTTCAGTTTGGATTTGAGAGTAAATTTAACAATCATTTGCCTATTGCCAGAGAAGAATTGTCGATAATCGGGGCAAAAACTTATAAAACAAATTTTGAAAGCAAATCGTTTTATTCAAATTTATCTCATTTATACTTAGATAGTCATTCTCGCATCTCAAATAGCATTTCTGTAGATTTTGGAGTTAGATATAATCAATTTTATGCAAGGAATATTAGCTTTAACAATATTGAACCGCGAGCGAAAGTGAATTTTAGTTTTCAAAAACAATATGCACTTTTTATGGATTATTCGGAAATGTCGCAATTTATACATCATCTTAGTTTTTTAAATTATCCTTTTCCCGTGGAAACTTGGATTCCAACCAGCAAAGAAACTCCTCCTTCTACATCTAATCAGATGGGTGTCGGTATCGCTTATTCGGGACCTGTTAAGGTTTCTATATCGTCATATTATAAAAAAATGACTGAATTAACTTATGTAAGCAGCATATCTCAAGTGGAAGCATTTACAAATACATGGGAGAACAAATTTATTGGCAATGGGATAGGAGAAGCCTACGGTATTGAATTTTTTGTGCATAAACCTGATGGTAAATTAAATGGATGGTTCAGTTATACATACTCCAGGTCGTTCAGAAAATTTCACGAAATTAATAGGGGAATTCCATTTCCTTTTCAATATGATAGACCTCATGATATTGGAATAGTTTTAAATTATGCAATTAATCAAAAATATTCATTTAGTGCAAGTTGGGTATATTTGTCTGGGACCAGATTTACAAAACCAATAGGAATTTATCAGACAATATTTGAGCCAGGAAATGAGCCCGATATTCTAAACCAAACAGATATAGAAACAGTGATTATTTGGGGCAAAATCAATGGAAATTCGATGCCCGCTTTCCACAAATTAGATATTGCTTTAGTCAAAAAAATGGTGAAAAATGGACATGTTCGTGAAACAACTTATAGTATATACAACCTATATAATCATTTTAATCCGTATATGTATTATTTTTCCCAAAGCGAAAATGGAACTATTGGAGTGAAAGAAGTAGCTTTTCTTCCTATAATACCTGCGTTTTCTGTGAAATTTGAATTATAACGAATATGGAATACTAATTCTGGCTATTGTATTTTTTTTGTTTGTATTTTTTAATTTAATTTAAAAATCTAC
>DYOH01000058.1 GCA_020720625.1 Acetofilamentum sp.
ATTTGGAATTTGAATCAATCTTGCTTTCCTAATCTATTTACAGCAAGGCATGTGTGGGTGGTATTTTTTTGCATTAAAGGAATAAAAAAAGTGTATAATTCAAATAAAAGAATACTTTAACCTAATAAATGCATTTTATAGGCTTATAAATCAAAGTTAAATGAATAAATTTCTTATCTAAAAATATTTGAATTAGGAATTAGGAATCCCCAAATACTAATTCCTAATTCCTAAATATTACTCCTTACTCCAGATTCTGGTATTTAAGTCAAGTTCCTTGGCAGTTTCTATCAGGCCGGAAATAAGTTCAACAATTGGCTTTACTTGATCTTCAGTATTTACCGGTTTAAATAAAAATGGCGCATAAACATCGTATTGCGAATAAACGGCCAAAAACATTTTGTTGTCGAAAAAAGATACGTAAAAATCCTGTTTTAGTCTTTTCTGCAAATTTAGCATTCTATCCATGAGTGCCGGAGACAAAATGTAGCGTGCTTCCACCTGATCGTTTGAATAAACAGCAAATTCCTTTTCAAAATCAGGATTTTCGAGTCTTACAATAGATGTATTACCAAATTTAGGCAAAGCATTAATTTGCTCACCCAAAAAAGCACCAAATAATTTGCGCGGGTGATCCGGTAAAACCACCGTGATGCCTTTGAAATGTTTATTGAAATCGGCGGCATAGAAAAGCCCTTTGAATAAATCGTTAACCGATGTTGAAGTGCTTCCCGAAGAACGGCTTTCTCTTTTCTCCTTTACTTCGAGTTGCGAAAACTGATATTCACCTTTACCATAATTTCCTTCAATTAAATAATTACCTGTGTAGGAATGAATGTTTTGAGCAGGAAAAAGCTCCGACGATAAAAATAACTCCTTTTTAATCATCCCCTTTGCATGATAAACAGCATTTCCGGGCAATGATTCCACAATTTTTGGAATAACCAAATTCTTAAAATCTTCAGTAAATACTTTTTCTGGCTTCCCCAATACATAGGAAAGTAATCCTAAAATAAGCAAAATAAAAATAGAACCAAACCATTTCAAAAACAACATTCCGTCTAATTCTGTTCCCAACCAAGCTTTTCCGAGTATGCCAGCCAAAATGATACTTAATATGGTTAATCCCAAAACGATAAAAAACTTTGCTTTTCTGCTGATTGTTATATTGTCGCCCAACTTTAAAAATCCTTCCAACAGATTAAAAATCAGCATAAACAAAATAATACCGGGAACGAAATAAAAGAAAGCTTTAAAAATTTTGAAAAAAAAATCATTCTCTGTTCCCATAAAACTTTCAATAAAACCAAAAAACAAAGTAAAAAACAAAACCATTGTGAGCATCATAACCAAACGAGATGCAATGCTATAAGCAATAATGCGTTTACGCCTATTTTCAAGTTCATTTAAGTCGCTTAAAATCAAATAATTATCCATATATTTGTTTTATTGCCAAGTTACATCATATTTCTAATTATTTCAACAACATCATCAAAAAAAAACAATAACAAACAAAACACAATGTTCCGCACCAAGTATTTAGATACAATGAAAAAATAGTGCTAAAAACAAACTTATACCTGAAATAAAGATATCAGTATAAAATAATTATTTTTTTTTCGAATAGTTTTATATTTTTGATTGATAATATTTAAAATGAAATTTTCTAACTTCAAACGATATCTATTTATTATACATTTACTATTTATCAATCAGTTGCTGATTGCACAGCCGGCTACTGGTGTAATAAATGGTGAGTTAGATTTGCGCCAAAGCAACATTTTAGATAAAAAAGTTATTGATTTAAGCGGAAACTGGAATTTTTTCTATCAACATTTTATTGATTATAAGACTCTTCAATCAGCGCAATTTGAGCAAACGCCAATTTTAGTTCCTGTACCCGGGGTTTTTAATTCGGCACAAATAAGAGGTAAAAAGCTCAAAAACCATTCTTATGGAACTTATCATCTAAAAATATTTCCGGCAAGCAAAAAAAATCTCTTTATCAGACTTATGGGTGTATCGTCGGCCTATAAAATATATGCCAACAATATTTTGCTTGGAGAAGTTGGCAAAATTGGTTTATCTAAATCAGACTACGCTCCATTCTATAAACCCTCGGTATTTGAAATACCAGTATCAAGCCTCTTCAATGATTCGGTTAAGAGTATAGAATTGCTTGTTCAGGTAGCAAATTTTCATCATCAGAACTCCGGCATCTGGGAAATTACGCAAATAGGATATTTTGAGCCCATAAATAAACAAATCAATAACGAAATAATTCGTAATGCTTTAATAATAGGTATTTTATTAATCATAGCTTTTTATTATCTGGCACTCTTTTTCCTGCACAGAGAGGAAAAATCAGCCATCTATTTCTCCATCTTTGCATTAATAATGGCCATTCGTAGTGCCACCATTGATAATCGAATAATTCTTAATCTTTGGTCTGATTTCCCTTACCAGATAATACTTCGAATTGAATACTTATCGGCATACCTGAATATTATCTTTATTAGTTTGTTTTTTTACCATTTGTTTAAAAACGAACAAAAAAAAATCATTATTCAAATCATTACCATTACCGGAATTATATTCGGTATCATCATCATTTTTAGTCCTATTTCCTTTTTTACAAAGCTTCGTGATCTTTTTAATTTATACGTAATTCTCACCAGCGCTTACTTTGCATACTATAGCTTATTTAAGGCCGTATTGCATAAGGAAAAAGGAGCCATTGCTGCATTTATCGGAATGTTTATTATGTTAGGAACAGCCATTACCGATATGATAGCCATCATTTTTGCGCTCTCTATGCCCCAAATAGCTCCTATCGGTTTGGTTATTTATGTTGCAATGCAGGCAATTGTATTAGCCCAACGATTTACATCCACATTTAAAGACAATAAAAAACTAAACGAACAGCTAAATTTTCAGAACGATAATTTAGAGCAAATTGTTGAGCTCCGAACAGCAGAATTGGCCGACAGAAATCACCAACTTTTAGCTGCCGAAGAAGAACTACGTCAAAACAACGAAGAACTTATGGTACTGAACGAGAATATCGAAATGCAAAAAGATAATCTGGAGAAAGTAAATACCAAACTTCTGTCGCAGGCCGCAATGGCCGATATTCTTAAGCACGTAACCGACTCCGGATTAGACCTGTACGAATTCCTGCAATACGTTCTGGACACAATTTTAAGCTTACCCTGGCTCAAAATACAAGGAAAAGGAGCCATTTTCGTGTTAAATCAGCACGGGCTATTGCAAATGATGGCATCCAAAGATTTAGGCGAACTAACCCAACGATGTGCAATGCTTCATCCGGGAGAATGCCTCTGCGGCAACACTTTCGTAAACAAAAAAATTGTGTTCGAGAAACATATTTCCAAAGCGCACACCATTTTACCCCAGAGCTACCAAGAACATGGCCACTATAATATTCCGCTGATATTTAACGAAAAATCGGTGGGTGTTTTAACGCTTTATATAGATAGTACTTACGAAAGAAACCACAACGACGAAGATTTTTTACTTCTACTCGCCGATGTGCTAGCAGCAGTAATTCAGCGGAAAAAAATGGAGCAGGCTATCGATGTGCAAAGTCAGGAATTACATTCGCAAAATATTGAATTGCGCAACTTAAAAGAATTGGTTGAACAAAAAGAAAAACGCTTGCAAACCATTATCGAAAATCAGGGAGAAGGTTTTGCTCTGCTCGATTTAAAAGGTAGTTTTGTGTATACCAATAGTGCTGCACAGCAGGTTTTTGATGTTTCCAGAGATGAATTGCTCAAAATTCCGATGGTTCATTTCTTTAATTCGGATGATTTGCAAGAAATTACTTCAATAATCGAAAAACTGAACAACCAGGAAAAATACACCACAGAACTGCTCGCACAAACCAATGTAGGCGATTTAAAATTTATACAGCTTACCATTACTACCGATTACGACGATGAAAACCAAAAAAAGGGCTATATCGTTAATTTCAGAGACATTACAGAGATAAAAAAATCAGAACAAGAATTGCAAAACGCAAATATGGCTTTAAAGAAATACTTCGTAGCCATAGAGCAAAGCCCTTTAACGATTGTTATTACCGACCCGCAGGCGAATATTGAATATGTGAATCCGGCCTTTCTAATCAGTACCGGCTACACCCAGGAAGAAATAAAAGGATCGCCCGCCTTGCTTAAATCCGGGAAAACGCCACGCGAAACTTATCAGGAATTATGGCAAATTCTTAATAATGGAGAAATTTGGGAAGGGGAATTTATTAACAAAAAGAAAAATGGTCTGGAATATTTCGAAAGAGCCATTATTGCCCCAATAAAGGATAATTTTGGCAATACGATAAACTATGTAGCTATTAAAGAAGATATTACCAACAGAAAGGCCAACGAAAGAAAAATTGCCGAACAGCACCAACAGCTAGAAAAAGCTTTCCGTAATATCAAAGATAGTATTAATTACGCACAAACTTTACAAAAATCGCTACTTACATTAGACCATGAAGTAAAATTTACCTTAAAAAACTATCATTTATTATTTATTCCCAGAGACCAGGTAAGCGGAGATTTTTACTACGTAAATAAGTTCGAAAATCAGATGGTTTTAGCCGTGGGCGACTGCACAGGACATGGAGTGCCAGGAGCATTTTTATCAATTCTCAGCATCAGCTACCTGGATTATGTCTTACATGCTCTGGAAAAAATAGATCCAGCTCAAACACTTGAAATTCTAAGGAATAAAATTAAAGATACCTTTAAAAACGACCAGAATAAAAATGGTTTCGATATTGCACTTTGTGTTATCGATCTAACTAACAACGAACTAACCTATTCTGGGGCATATAATCCGCTGCTGATTATCAGAAATAGAGAATTACTGGAGTTTAAAGCAGCTAATTGCCCAATTGGTTATCATCCAAACGAAAAACCATTTTATAACCAAACAATTTCTTTGTTGCATGATGATATTATTTATTTATTCTCTGATGGATTTATCGACCAAGTGGGCGGAGAATTTAACAGAAAATTTATGCGCAAAAATTTCTATCAGCTGCTACTAGATATTAGTGAAAAACCAATGAAAGAACAGCACGAAAGCATCAAAACTCAGTTTAAGGAATGGAAAGGTGCATTATCGCAAGTTGACGATGTTACAATACTTGGCCTTCATTGGGAATAAAGCAGTTCCGAACAGAATCAATCAAAATCGCCCGATTGCTTGCCGTCGATTTCTAAAATCTGCACTTTTAATATTACAATTCGCTGAAAATAAGATTCGTCGTATTCATTATCCATCTTTCCGGAATGTTCCATCAAAATATTCAAACCTTCAATAATATCTTTTTTTTCACTTAGAATTTCTACTTTTGCTATGCCCATCAAGGAACGATATTGAGTAGTCCATTCGCAGGACAATGATTTTTTTACCATTTCTACCTCATGCTCAATTTCGAAACTAACCGAAGAATTTTGCTTAATTAGTTCTATTTTGCGCCCCAATCGAGCAGAATGAATGTAGAAACAATTATCTCTGTAACCGTAGTTCAACGGCACAATATAGGGAACAGGACTTGCATTAATTCCTAAACGAACGATATTCGCCGAAAGTAGTATTTTCTCAATTAATTCCTTGTCTTTTATTTCTTTATCTTTTCTTCTCATTGCACAAATCCTGCTTCTGGTTAATTGCTGGCGTAGTCACAAAAGTATATATTTTATTTATATCTTCTTGTGCGCCGCAATAAAGATATAAATAATGCACAAAACTCATACTCAATTAAAGTCAAAACAATTTATTCCTTAAAGCATTTTTTATATTTTTGTAGAATTATCCCAAAAATGAATGATTGTTTTTGGAAATTTTATCAGCGTAAAAATGAAATACAAGCATATATTTTTTGATTTAGATCGCACACTCTGGGACTTTGAAGCCAACTCTTCCGATACACTTGCCGAAATATTCGCCGAACATTCGCTAAACCTGAAATGTAAAACTTTTGAATTCTTTCTCGAAAACTATAAAGAACTCAACAAGCAATACTGGATAGATTACCGCAACAATCGTGTAAGCAAAGAAGTTCTTAGCTGGAAAAGATTCTACGATGCCCTTCTCTTATGTGGAATAGATGATGTTGCGCTATCAAAACAAATTGCCAAAGAATATGTTGGTCGAAGCCCATACAAAACAAAGCTTTTTCCCGAAGTAAAAAATACACTTGAAAAACTAAAAAGCGATTTTCATTTGCACATCATTACTAACGGATTTAAAGAAGTGCAGTTTATTAAACTCAAACAAAGCGGACTTGATATTTATCCGAAAAGTATTACCATATCCGAAGACGTTGGAAAACCAAAACCACATATAGAATTTTTTGAATCCGCATTAAAAAAGGCCAATGCAAATGCATATAATAGTTTAATAGTTGGCGACGACCTAGAAACAGATATTCTGGGCGCAAAAAACTATGGAATTGATTATGTTTGGTTTAATCCCGAAAAAGAAATCACTAAAACCGAAATTAAAAAACAAATCAATTGCATTGACGAACTAATTGATATAGTATATCATACACTTTAATAATTATAAAATGAGTTTAGAATCGAAACACGAAAAAATGAGCTATAGTCTTGGAGCTAGTGTTGCTCAGAGCTTAATTGACCAAGGATTTGGCGAACTGGAATTTACTGCATTTGTAGAAGGTTTGAAAGACGTATATAATAACGAAGACCTTAAAATTAATCCAAACGAAGGTAATCAGCTCCTGAACGATTATATGCGAGATATCCAGGCTCAAAAAGCAGCCGGAGCGAAAGAATATGGCGAAAAATTTCTGGCAGAAAACAAAAACCGGCCCGAAGTAATAACAACCAACAGTGGACTTCAATATCAGGTAATAGAAGAAGGAAATGGAGCTTCACCCAAATCCAATAGCACAGTTACTGTTCACTATCATGGAACTTTTATAGATGGTAACGTTTTCGACAGTAGTTACCAACGTAACGAACCTGCTACTTTCCCTGTAAACGGCGTAATTGCTGGCTGGACAGAGGCTCTGCAACTTATGAAAACAGGCGCAAAATACAGATTGTTTATTCCATCGAATCTTGCTTATGGTGAGCATGGTGCCGGCAACGCCATTCCGCCGCATTCGGCATTGGTTTTCGATGTTGAATTAATTAGCATTAACTAAAGCACTCCAAAACGAGCATAATACAAACTAAAATAGACAATTAAATCATAGAATTTACTAGTATTTACATCAAAATTATAAAACTATGGCATTAGAAATTGAGGGTAAACTCGTACTTAAATTAGCTATTCAAACTGGCAAAGGAGCCAATGGAGAATGGAAAAAACAAGACTTTGTTATTGAAACAAGCGGCGACTATCCTAAAAAAATTTGTTTCTCGGCTTGGGGCGATAAATCTGAAGCTTTAGCCAGAATAAATGAAGGTTCGCATGTAAAAGTGAGTTTTGAACCTAATTCAAGAGAATATCAGGGAAAATGGTATACGGATTTGAGAGCATGGAAAATTGAAACTCTGGGAGCAAGACCCACCACAGAAACTGTACCCCCTCCTAGTTTAGAAGATATTCCTGAAGATGATGGCTCGGGCGACTTACCTTTTTAATTACGATTTTTTCAGTAAAAAAACCTTTATCCGGCCATGGTTGAATAAAGGTTTTTCTTCTAAAACAACTGAATCACTATGTGTTTAAAAGTTCTTTACATCTACTTTAAACTGTCCTTTATTTTGCATGATAAATTCCACAGTAACATCAATAGTTCCGGTTAGATAGCCGGGTAAGGTATAGCGCAAATTGATGGTTAACGGCAAAATATAATTTTCTACATGTACGTATGTCTCATAAATTGTATATGTGCCGGATGTTACGTTTACCATTAGATTGGAAATTGGCGCCGGTCGGGCATCTCTCAAAATATGCACAAAAATAACATCCCTGTCGTCGGCGGTTTTTCGGGCGAGCACTCCATCGGCATTATGTAATTGAATTACTTTTATATCGGGCAATGGTTTTGTCCCTATATAAACGCTATTCTCAAAAATTCCAACCAATATAGAATCCTTTTCAATAAATTTAAATTTAAGTTTTCCTTTACCTTCCAACTTTCCGCGTTTAAAATAACCCTCGTATACATCGCCATTTGCCCAAATATAGATTCCTTTTCCGTCGGGCAAACCTTTCTTAAAATATCCTTCGTATTTATCCTTTCCAACAGCCATTCCTTTGCCATTAGCCAAACCATTTTTAATTTTTCCTTCATATTTTCCCTGTAATTCGGGCACTAAAACCGGACTATTTTGTGCATATACAAATGCTCCAAGCCAAATTAAGCCAAACAATATAAAAACTTTTTTCATAGTTCTGTTTTTTGAGAAGATTAGTAAAAAAAACTAATAATCGAACTTGAGATAATCTTATCCTATCCCGAGAACACAAGTTCAATTATTCAAATGTAAACAAAAAAATTGATTAGAATTGTAAAAAAAATGCCTAGTTGCAAAGAATTTTCGGATATAAGCAAAATAAAGATATCTAAAATCTTTTTATCTATAAAAATAAAAAAAGCCGCTCCCACTTGTGGAGCGACTCAATTCAAAATAGAGAAAATGTTTTTTAATGTTTAGCGATTTTTGTTTCCATGGTTTTTTGTCCATCGAAAAATCTTATCAAATACAAACCATTAGGTAGATCGGATGTATTAATTCTGCCAGAAGTAGTATTCATAACATCTTTTAACACTACAGCCCCTTGCATATTAATAATTTGATAGTTAACTTCTTTGGTTTCAAAATTAAAATCTACCATCAATTCATCACTAAAAGGATTAGGATAAACATTCATTGCTTTGCTTTCTTCAACACCCAGTTTTTCGGCAAAAATGTTTTCTCCTTCACCGCTTAAAGCAAATGAAGTACTTCCAATAACAACGGCATAATCTTCTACCTCTCCGTAAGAGAAAGTTTCGCAAGCCGTTTGAGCAGCATTGTATTTCATAGAAACACGCATACGAGTTGTTCCAAGGCTTGCAGTTGCCGGCACGGTAAATGTACCCGATAATGTAGCAGAGCTTGAAGATGAACCAGAAACAACTTTCTCACCTGCATCCAGAAAATCGCCATCGCGGTTATAGTCGATAAAAATTGCCCAATACTCAGTGTATGCAGTACTTTTAAAGCCAGCACTAAAGTAAATTGTATTGGTGCTTCCTAAAGCAAGATTTGTGGATTTTGTTGTAAAATCAGCATATCCGTTATTTTTGCTTGTTACATTATTAATGCTACCAAGCTGCACTAAATCTATCCACTCGTAAGTAGCATTACTTCCTTTAGAAGCGCAATAGCCTGTTGGCATAGGACCACCGGTGCTTGCAGCCAAAGTAGTTACATTAACTGTATTGCTTGCGGCAGAAACATTTCCGGCTGCATCTTTGGCTTTTACATAGAAACTATAGCTGGTGGAAGCTGTAAGGCCTGTAACAAGCGTGCTTGTTCCTGTAACAGAGCTAAGCAAAGTTGAATTGCGGTATACATCATAACCAGTAACACCAACATTGTCGGTAGATGCGGTCCAACTTAAATTTACAGTTGTTTGTGTTGTTGCAGAAGCCGTTAAGCTAGCAGGAGCAGAAGGAGCTGTAACGTCGGCAGCAGAAAGCGTAGTGGCATTTATAGTGCTGCTTGCCGCAGAAACATTTCCGGCAGCGTCTTTGGCTTTTACATAGAAACTATAGCTTGTAGCTGCAGTAAGACCCGTAACCTGAGTACTGGTGCCTGTAACCGAGCCGATTAATGTAGAATTGCGATACACATCGTAGCCTGTTACACCTACATTGTCGGTAGCTGCTGTCCAGCTAAGGCTCAGACTTGTTTGAGAAATGCTTGAAGCAGCAAGATTTGTTGGAGCCGATGGAGCAGTTACATCTCCACCACCCGCAGTAATAACCACTGTATAATCTTCTACCTCACCATAAGAGAAAGTTTCGCAAGCAGAAGTCTGAGCGGCATTATACTTCATCGAAACACGCATGCGGGTAATAATAGCTGCAACAGATGGAACAACCAAAGTTCCTGTTTCTGTGGTATTTATTAATGCACCACCATCAAAAACCTGTTCGCTTGCGTCAGTAAAATCTCCGTCGGCATTTAAGTCAATCCAGATTTTCCAGTATTCGTTATATGCAGAACTTTGGAAGCCAGGAGAAAGACTAACAGCGTAAGATTGTCCGGCGCTTAAATTCACTGTTTTTGACGTAAAATCAGTATATCCGGCAGCGGCAGAAGTATTGGTAAAGCTACCTATGGTAACACCAGCAATCCACTCGTAAGAAGAGTTGCTTCCTTTTGAAGCACAATAAGAAATAGTGCCATAAGCAGAACCAACGCCAACAGCATACCATGCGTTTGTAACGGCTACTACTTCGGCACTTGTTGATCCGTATAAATCTGTAGCTGCCTGTATTGAGAAATCGCGGGCATTAGCAAAAGTTGAACTTGAAGATAAATATACACTTTCCAGGCGATAAGCAATATTTGCAGCCTTTTCAATTCCAATACCTGTAACACTGTATGCATTACCTAAATCGTTTGTACCACTTTTACCAACGGCCAAAACATAAAACCAAAAATTCATCACACCACTATTGGTATGTACTCCGCCATAATCGTTTGTTGAAGATGGTGAAGAAGCTAAAGCTGCCCAATTGGTTCCAAAATATGTATCAGGTTGCCCTTCGGAATTAGGATCGCTCATAGAACGCAATGCCAAATGGCCAGTTCTTCTTTCAATATCTTCGCCAATAAGCCAGATACCTTTCTCCGGAGCACCAAAATTTTCGATTACAGCAGCCCAAATATCCGAAAAACCTTCGTTCATGGCGCCAGATTCGTTCTGATAGGCTAAATCTGCCGTATAAGTACAAATGGCATGACCAATTTCGTGCGCACAAACATCCAGAGAAGTTAATGCATCGAAATATACATCCGAACCATCACCATAAGTCATCACCGAACCGTTCCAATAAGCATTATCGTAGTCTTTACTATAATGTACGTAAGATTTAATAGCTGTACCGTTTCCGTCGAAACTATTCCGGTTGAAGGTATTTTTCCAATAGTCATAAGTTACCATTGCACCCCAATGAGCATCCAAGGCGGCGTTATCTTTTGCTGTATTATTGTATTCGATCCAATTATTATCTGCATCGGTAAAATCAACAGCCGATGTATAGTTTGTACCTTCTTTCATGTTAAAAGTTTGCACGCCACTTCCTCTTGTAAGATCCTTTAAACGGTAGGTGCCGTTATAATATTCGGTTTCGATATTTCTGTTTCCGCTGTAGCGGGTAGCTGCGTTGCCTATCGTAGCAGCTTCTAAAAAAGAGAAATTTTCTTCCGATTTTGTGCCATGATTTGTATGGGCATGCTCATGATTATGTTCACGTGCGTGTTTAATAATGGGGTTCATGCCTAAAACTTCGCCCGTTTGTGCATCAATATAAACAAAATCGCGGGATAATGGTTTCTCGGCATAAATATCGAATTTATAGGCCAAACGAGGCTGATTTACTTCATCACGATTTTTGGCATTGGTATATTCCACAATAACCATTTCGGCATGAGGAAAATAAGTACCTTTAGCTTCAGTTTTTTTCGCAAATTCTTCGTTTGCTGCACTTTGCCACATATAATTTTCTGCACCGATAAAATCAAGTGCTTTTTCTAATGCAAGTTCTTCTGCGATGGCGGGTGTGGTCGACAAATTTTCTATTCGTCTGTAATGGCCGTTTATCGAAACAATTTTGCCATTGTTGGCGTGCACAAAATACTGACCGTTTTCGACTTTAACACCATTATAATACTGTTGGTATCTTTCCAACTGACCCAAAATTGGATCTACTTCTTTTCTGTAGCGAACAAACTCTTCTGCGGGAGCTGCATTTAGTTGCGATCTTAGCAATGCAGGAGCCTTATCTAATGTAAGGGCAGCGTTTTGCGTACTAAATTTCACGAAACTTGGTGTTCCGGTTGCTTCGTTCACTATTTGCTGAACAACTTCCTGAGCAAATAGACCTGAACTTAAAATACTGGCAAGTAAAAATGTAAAAAATCTCTTCATAACAATTTCGGTTAGATTTAAAGTTCGAAAATAATGCACTCACCAGCTAAATACAAGTTATTGTTGATAAACGGAAAACCTAGATAACCAAAATTCGGCCATAACTATATAATTTACAGTAAATTACCAAATAGAACATCGGATTTTCCCTTTTGACTAATGGTAGTTTTTTGGTGATGAAAGAAAATTAGTGAAAAATAAACATCAAGGTCTGTAAAAATATCAGAAATTTAAACAAACTTCAGCAAGTCAAAAAAAAAACATAATCCCAAAATCTATAATTTTTCTTTTATTCTTCTGGAGTAAATAAGCAGATTTTCAGGTACTTTTCCTGAATTTGGATTAATCTGGTGCGCTTCAATATCATATCCACCCATTCGGTTACATCGCATTAATCTATCGGCAGAAAAAAGAGTGCCTCTAAACAATCCATACTCCGAAATAAGCATTTTACTGTAAGCCGAACATGAAGGCTCATATAAGCATGAAGCCGAAATTTGTGGCGATATTAGCTTCTGATATACAAACATTAAGCTACCGGCCACATAAAAAGCCGGATTCCATTTCTGCTTCTTCCCAAATCCAAAACTCACTTTCTCTTTTGTTTGGGTAGCATGCAAAACTGTTTCTTCAACCAATTGCAAGTCAGATTGAGCAAGCGTTTTCTGAGAAAAAAACGCGATAAAAGCAAAAAAAAGGCTAATTTTCTTCCATTTTTGCATTTGCAGGAATGATATAGTCAAAATAAGCATCAAAAGCAGAAGTTGAAACTTCAACATTCTTAAAAACCTGATTGTGAATAATTGAGTCGGTAGGTGATTTATACTCAATTTCCACCACCCTTAAAGGTAAAATAAAATTCTGGTATTGCTGATAATTTGCATAGTAAATCTTTTTTACCACATCGCCTTTGGGCGAATAATAGGCCATAAATTTGGGCAAAAAATTCTCATGCACCAGTTCTACTTTTAATATTTGCTGAACCATATCAAGCGGCGGTTTATAACTACTAATATTTTGATTATTAGAAGTTGTGCTGGATGTAAGTTGAAAACCCGCCTCCCGTAAACCCATGTCGTCCAGTTGATTATTTACAAAATAGTACAATAAATTATTTTTCGATGATAAGAACATATCATGCATAAGCTTTACTTTATTTGTTGCAGGGTAATAAAAACGGGCTTCTCCTTTCAAATTAGTGCTGTAAATATATTCTTCAGGTTTGATAAAATGACTCAGCAATTTATTTCCTTCGGTTTGATAATATATATCCTGGATAATGGTAACTTTTTTGCCCTTATAAACATTGGCCGTTTCTGACAGTACTTTTACATAAAAATGCTGCGCATAAGCAGAAGAAAAACTCAACAAAAAAAACAGAAATACTACTTTCTTTTCCATGTATCAAGCGATTTTTTTAATTTTTCTAAATCCTTATCGTTTATCAAAGAAATATAAATAGGAGCATAATTTGCAACACCATTGGGCGTTAACACACTAATTACGAGACTCTTTGTCCACCCGTTGAACAAAGAAGTTATTTTATAATCAGAAATAGTGCCTTTTTTTATCTTTAACTGCTTAGGTTTTCTTAAAAATAGGTGCACATTATAATAGCGAATCAAAATAACATCTTTTTCCAAATCAGAATACCAAAAATAATGTGGCCACCGGAACAAGATGGAAAGGTAAACCAATACCAATAAACTCAATACTACTCCGAGAATTATTATTCCGGTACTATCCTTTGTAAAATAAAGCAGAATAGCGTTGAACGGAATAATAGCCACAATAATGCGTATAAAAAGACTATATTTTGCAGCTTCAATTTGATTTTGAATTGTCATTTTCTTTTTTTTTGATAAAAATAGAAATTTCGAACAAACCTGCAAATCAAATTATACAGAACCGATTTTAATAATATCCGGTTTTGCATTTGTTTCAGTTCAACAATTTCTTGTATCTTAGCCCAAAATTATGTCTTATGAAGCGCATATTTCTCTTGATGATAATATTAAGTTATAGTTTATCAATGATTTCTCAAACAAAAAGGACAGAAAAAGCGGATGCCTTTTTTGCCGGAGGAGAATATCTTAAAGCTACACATTATTACGAAAAAGTATATCCCAAAGCAAAATCCCGACCTGAGAAAGCTTATATTTCCTATCAAATTGGGTTATCTTATAAAAAAATGAATAAAATGCGCGATGCACAAATCTGGCTAAGGCGTGCGGTAACTTATAAGCATCAAAATCCCTTATCAATACTTTATCTGGCAGATGTTTTAAAAATAGCCGGCGAATTCGAAGAAGCCTCCGACTTTTATGCCAACTACAAAGAGTTAGTTCCCAACGACTTAAGAGCCAATATTGGTATAGAAAGCTGTAAGGCCATACCCGACTGGAAATCCAAACCTACCAGGTATGAGGTTAGCAACGAAGCATTTATCAACTCCAAACAAAGTGATTTTTCTGTTTCGTTCAGAAAAGATTTCGATGAAATCATTTTCAGTTCCACAAGGGAAGGAACCGCCGGGGGCGAATTGAATAATGCATCGGGCGAATATTTCTCAGATTTATTTACCGCAAAAAAAGACAAAAAAGGTAAATGGAGTGAAGCTGTGCCACTTAGCGAAAACATAAACACAAACTTCGACGAAGGTTCACCATGGGTTAATGCAAAAGGAACAAGCTTGTATTTTACTCGTTGCTTTATTGATGAAAACAGCAAAGGTGCTTGCAGGATATTCGAAAGTACGAGGGTAGGCAACAGCTGGTCTTTACCAAAAGGGCTAAAATTGGTTTCTGATACTGCATTTTCTGTAGGTCATCCGGCTATTTCGCCCGACGAGCTTTGCTTGTATTTTGTAAGCGATATGCCTGCCGGACTAGGAGGTAAAGACATTTGGGTGGTAAAACGAAATTCGCCTAATGCTAATTGGGGAAAACCCGAAAATATGGGAGCTAATGTAAACACACCCGGCGACGAAATGTTTCCAACCGTAAACGAAAACGGTGTTCTTTATTTTTCTTCCGATTATCACCTGGGAATGGGTGGCTTAGATATTTTCAAACTAAATGTGGAGCCAAACGGAAAACAAGAAGCTATTAATCTCAAATTTCCAATAAATTCGGAAGCAGACGATTTCGGGATTATTTTTGAAGAAGGAAAAGAAGAAGGCTATTTTACCTCTACACGCACTGAAGGAGCAAAAGGAAGCGACGATATTTGGTCTTTTGTTCTCCCACCACTTTCGTTCGCTGTTGATTTAATAGTGCTAAATGCCGAGACTGAAAAACCAATTTCTGAGACAAGTGTAAAACTTTTAGGAAGCGACGGTACATCATTTAATAAAATTACAGACAACGAAGGAAGACTCAATTTTAAACTGAAAGAAGAAACCGATTACGTTATTGCTACGAGCAAAGAAAGATTTCTTAATGGAAAAGAAAACCTTAGCACTAAAGGATATGAAACAGATAATATTTTTGCCGTTGAAATTAGAATGCCCCCAATCGAAATTCCTATAGAACTCCCCAATATTCTTTACGATTTCGACGACTGGCACCTACGACCCGAATCTATGGTGGCTCTGGACGAATTAGTTCAAACCCTAAACGATAACCCACATATTACCATAGAATTATCTGCACATACCGATTATGTGGGTTCGCTTGTTAAAAACGATACTTTAAGTCAAAGAAGATCCCAATCGGTTGTAAATTATCTTATTACTAAGGGCATAGCTGCCGACAGACTAGTTGCCAAAGGCTACGGAGAATCTAGCCCAAAAACGGTAAATGCCAAGCTTGCTAAAGAATATTCTTTCTTAAAAGAAGGAAATATGCTAAGCGAAGAATTTATTAAAAAACTTTCGGCACAGCAGCAAGAAATTACGAACCAAATTAACCGTAGAACCGAATTCAGGGTTTTATCAACCGATTATAAGCAAAAATAATTATGAAAGATCGCTATCAGCAAAGAGGGGTTTCTGCCGACAAAGAAGATGTACATTCGGCAATTCGCCACATAGATAAAGGTATTTTTCCAAAAGCTTTTTGCAAAATTATACCCGATATTTTAGGTAATGATAAGGATTATTGCAATATTATGCATGCCGACGGTGCCGGGACAAAATCGTCGCTCGCATATATGTACTGGAAAGAAACTGGCGATTTAAGCGTTTGGAAAGGGATTGCTCAGGATGCCCTCATAATGAACCTCGACGATCTACTCTGTGTAGGTGCAAGCGATAAAATCCTGGTATCCTCTACCATTGGCCGAAACAAAAATCTAATTCCCGGTGAAGTTATTGCGGCCATTATTAATGGAACTGAAGAAATTCTCGAAGAACTCAGAAATCTAGGTATTGAGATCTACCTTACAGGAGGCGAAACTGCCGATGTGGGCGATTTAGTGCGCACAATTATTGTAGACTCTACCTTTACAACACGCATGAAAAAAAGTGAGGTTATTTCAAATCACAACATTCAACCAGGAGATGTAATCGTAGGACTTGCATCATTTGGTAAAGCAAGCTACGAAAAAGAATACAACGCTGGAATGGGGAGCAACGGACTTACATCGGCTCGCCATGATGTGTTTGCGCATTATTTGGCCGAAAAATTTCCAGAGAGTTTCGACCCTGCGGTTCCTGAAAATCTGGTCTATTCAGGCTCTTTCTCCTTAACACAAAAAATTGATGAATTGGGAATTGATGCAGGTAAATTGGTACTCTCACCAACCCGGACTTATGCTCCGGTATTAAAACAAATACTCAATCAATTTCGTGCCCAAATTCATGGCATAGTGCATTGTTCGGGTGGTGCACAAACAAAAGTAATGCATTTTATTGATAACCTGCATATTATAAAAAACAATTTATTTCCAATTCCACCATTATTTAAAATTATTCAACAAGAATCGGGTACAGAATGGAAAGAGATGTACAAAGTCTTTAATATGGGGCATAGAATGGAACTATATGTACCAAAGGATATTGCACACCAAATTATTCAAATTTCGAAATCTTTTGATATTGATGCACAAATTGTTGGTAGAGTAGAAGAATGCGACACAAAAAAACTAAGCATTGAATCGGAATTTGGCCAATTTGTTTATTTTTAATGGATAAACAATAAGTGGGGAATAAAAAAAAACATTTTATACTTATGCATTAATCGGATAAGCAACGGAAACATAGCTTTACTGATAGATTTGCCCAGAAAATATATCTGCGTTTATGGAAAATATCATCGCTTTTATCTCAAAAGAAACGATAAACCAATAAAGCTATGAAAAAGACTATCTTATTATTAGCTCTCGTTGCGCTACTTCCTATATACATTATGCAGGCTCAACAAAAGCAAAAGACTAAAAAAATCCAAATTGCTCTTTTACTAGATACCAGCAATAGCATGGACGGACTTATTGACCAGGCTAAATCGCAATTGTGGAAAATTGTAAACGAATTGGCATCAGCCGAATACAATGGTGAAACACTTGTACTCGAAATTGCACTTTATGAATATGGCAACGATAATTTATCGGGAAGCGAAGGACATATCCGACAATTATCTCAATTAACAACCGATTTGGATAAAATTTCGGAAGAGTTATTCGCTTTAAAAACAAACGGAGGCTCCGAATACTGTGGGTGGGTTATTGATGTGGCGACCAAACAACTTATGTGGACATCAGAAACCGATGATTTAAAAATGATATTTATTGCCGGCAACGAGTCCTTTGACCAAGGTAGCGTAAATTATAAAAAATCTTGTGCAAATGCCATTGCCAAAGGTATTATCGTAAACACCATTTTTTGTGGCTCGGAGAACGAAGGAAAAAGTACTTTCTGGAAAGACGGAGCAGATTTAGCCGATGGTAAATTCATGGTTATCAACCAAAACGAAGTTGCTGTGAGTATTGAATCTCCTTACGATGATGATATTCTGAAACTAAACGGAGCATTAAATCAAACATACATATATTATGGTTCTGTTGGTCAGAGCATGAAAACAAGGCAAGAAGTTCAAGACCTTAATGCCATGGAAATGAGCAAAGAATCGGCAGTGCAGCGTTCTGCATCAAAAGCTTCGGGGGCATACCAAAATGCTAGATGGGATTTGGTAGATGCCGTTCAAAACAACAATAAAAAAGTGGAGGAGTTTAATGCAGAAGAACTCCCTGCTGAACTGAAAGGCAAAAATGCCGCTGAAATTAAAGCGTATGTAGAGAAAAAAGCAGCAGAAAGAGAAAAGCTGAAAAAAGAAATCTCAGAACTAAACAAAAAACGAGAAGATTATGTAACCGAAGAACGTAAAAAATTAACCCAAAAGAATACACTCGATGATGCTATGCTTGGCGCTATTCATGAATTAGGAAAGAAAAAAGGACTAGAATTTAAAAAATAAACCTAAACCCAAAAGGTGTGAACGAATTGCTACCTTCTGAAACACCTTTTTTTAAACTTGTTGCCATTTTATATTGCTTATTTTCGGAGGAATACCATCAATAATAGTTGCGTTTTTGCCATCTCTGGTATTCCTCCTGATAATCTTCACTGTAATTCAATAATTAATTAAGCCATGAAATCAACAAAATTACTTTTAAAATGCTTGCTTTTATGCAGTATTTTACTTTTACAATTCCAATTGTTTGCAGGAGGAATTTTGGTTGTTTCGCCAGCCGGAACAGAATGGACGGGAACCCAAAGAATTAACCCTTACAGCCTAAACGTAAAAAGCCTGCACATAGAGACGGTAATCAATAACGGTGTGGCCTACACAACAATTAAACAGGTTTTTCACAATCCAAGTTCTATGCAATTGCAGGGATATTTTTTGTTTCCGGTACCGGCAAACAGTGTTCTTCGGGATTTTCAGATGGACATAAACGGAAAGATGACGAAAGCGGAATTGCTTGATGCCACAGAAGCCCGAAAATTGTACGAAGAAATTGTGCGAAAAATCTTAGATCCGGCACTACTCGAATACGCTAACAATAATTTATTCAAAATAAGGGTTTTTCCAATTGAACCTAATTCAGATAAAACCATCGAAATAAAGTACAATACTGTTTTGGCAAAAGACCATTTACTAAGTACTTATACAATTCCGCTAAACACACAAAAATTTTCTGCTCAGTTGCTCAACGATTTAAGCATTCACATAAAAATTCAATCAAACGCTAAAATTGCGTCGGTTTACTCGCCAACCCACCAAATTGAAGCCATTCAGCAAGACGAATTTCATGCAGAAGTTGGCTTAGAAGAAAAATCTACAAAACCCGACCAGGATTTTAAACTCTACATTCAAGAATCTGCAGGAGAAATTAATATGTCTTCACTCTCCTATAATGATATTGGTAATCAAGGCTTTATACAACTAAACATTAGTCCCGATATTTATTCGCAAACATCAGAAGAGAAGGATTACACATTTATTGTAGATGTATCGGGAAGTATGCGGGATGGAAAAATTGAGCAAGCACAAAAAGCCATCAAGTATTGTGTAGAAAAGCTTGAAAAAGATGATAATTTTCAGGTAATCAGGTTCTCGACCACGGCCGAAAAAGTTTTTCAGAATTTGCAACCGGCTACTGAGAGCAATAAAAAATTGGCTGTAGACAGGATTTCTGCATGGGAAGCTATAGGCGGTACCAATATGGAAGCGGCTTTCAAATTAGCCTTTGAGAATAATACTCAAAGCACCCGAAAACACGTTATCGTATTTATAACCGACGGCAAACCAACAATAGGCGAAATTGAAGAAACAAAGCTCCTGCAATTGATTACCCAAAACAACACAAATCAACTCAGAATTTTTACTTTTGGCATTGGCAACGACTTAAATACACATTTACTAGACAAAATAGCCGCCACTACAAAGGCTTATAGAAGTTATATCAGCGAAAACGAGAAAATTGATTTGCCCATACAAACATTCTTCGAAAAAGTTAAACGCCCTACTTTAAGCAATGTAAAAATTACTTTTGATGGCGATGTGTCTGTTACGGATTTATTACCCAGCGAAATTCCGGATTTATTCTACGGTGAACAATTAATTTTAGTAGGGAAAGTAAATAAAGAAGGTAATCTGAAAATAAATCTAAAAGGAGACATCAATCAGAAAGAAAAATCCATGACCCAAAACATGGAAATTAAATTTAAACCCGAAAATGATTTTATTCCTTTTATTTGGGCCACACGTCAGGTAGGCCTTTTGCTGGAACAAATCAGACTAAAAGGCGAAACACAAGAATTAAAAGACGAAATTGTGCATTTGGCGAAAAAATATGGCATCATTACACCTTACACAAGCTATTTAATTCTGGAAGACGAAACTATTGTAACACCCGTCCCCCACCCGGTTTACCCTTTGCCATACCGAAAAATATTGGAAGAAACGTATAATACTGAAATTTCTGCCGGCGAATATCAGGAGATGCAGAAGAAAGCTGGTGCCGGAAGCACGCAAAGCAGTAAAGAAATTCAGCAGTTAAGCAATAGTGAAAATATTAAAGACTTAAAAACAGGCCAAAGCAGAATGCAGAAAAATACCTTGCCATCTGCAGAACCCAACAGTGCGAAGCAACGCAACAATCAAGGCAGGGCATTTTACCAATATGAGAATACATGGGTAGATGCACAATTAGGGGAGACAAGCAAATCGGCCAAAGTAAAAACACTTCAATTTGCTTCCGATGCTTATTTTGCGGAATTAAACAAATATCCACAATTAGCAGCCTATTTTTGCCTGGGAGTTAGCTGCAAGTTTGTATATCAGGGTATTATATATTCCATCGAAAAATAAAAAAAATGGCCTGAATACGGAGACTTTTCTCTCGCTGTTCAGGCCAATTCTGCAATCTATAAGATATGAAAATTATCTGCTAAAAAAACAGCTAATTAATTACTACGGTTTTATTCTTATTCCCCTTTACGAAACCAAACCGATTGCAGAATCTTATTGAATGCAAATATAGAAATAAATTTTATAAAAAAAACAAATTTATCGTATTAAAAACACTATTATTACACAAATTACCATTCATTATTGCTTTACATAATATAGTTTATCATGATACTCCAAATTGAATATTGTATTAAACGCAGGTTTTTATTAGTGCCCCAAAAAAGCGTTTATTATGATAAGCAAAAAAAAACGAGCACCCTGTATAAGTACTCGCTTTTCCTTTTCCAAACCTAATATTAACTTAAATCTACTACTAATACGTTTTTACTACACCATTGTTACACCGTTTAATAAAGCTTTAAGTATATTAACACTTATTTAGCTTTAGCGCACGATCGGCAAAAACATCCATTCTTCAAGCACCATTTCCGAATCCTTTTCCAATTTTGTTGTTTCAAACATCCATGCTTCCATTTCTATTGGTTCTTCTTGGTATCCACAATTTTGCCAATAGTTACAATCAAACATCCATGCTTCCATTTCTACTTCTGTTTCTTGAGCTGCTAAATCCCAGCTGTTTACTTGAAAAGAACTTGTGTCGGCGTTCAATATTGCCGGCTGAGGTGCTGCGTGGCTAAATCCTAAGGATAAAATTGCGGCTAAGGTTAAAATTAAAGTTTTCATGGCTATGTATTTTTTATTGGTTTTAAAATAAGAAAACAACAGCCGTGCCAAAAAACATAAAAATCTATCATACAAATAATTACACGGTACTATGCATTGCATAATTCTGTCCGAAACCGAACACTGGAATTTAAAAACGGACAAATTTGAGAAAATGGAGAAAACTTGAGGCTGTCTACATTGTAAAAAAAGAAATCAATCAGGTAACCCCTTTTTTAATTCATCTTCAATCCATTGGCGAAATTCCTGAGCCACAAGTATAGCATCTTTGTCTCTTATATCGTTCATAGTAAATCTTCCCAAAGGATACCTTACATCTACTGCATAAAACTGAAGTATCGAAGCTTTTTTATACCAAGAGTCCTCAATTTCAATTTTTTCTGAAAGCAAATCAAGCAATAAACTTAAATCATGCGTCTTCTTAAACTGCATATCCAAATTAATTAAATAGGCTTTAAGATATTTCTCAACCGCCTGTTGACAATGAAAACAAATTGAATCTTTATACTCAGGTATATGCATTTGAATAACTTTTGCAATAGCTAAATCTTCATTCGCCTTATTTAGCCATTCTATTATTAAATCCTGTTTTGATAAGTCCATATAAAGTATTTTTCCTGATTTTAGTACTTCCTGCTCAAGCGAATAAGGAATTTTGGCAGCCGCTTCCAGTTCGGCATCTGTATAGACAAAGAGGTCGACAGGAATGCCTATTCCACGCAATAATCCTCTCACTTCCACGGTTCTATCCAAAGCGGAAAGATCAGAATTTTTTAAAACCATTAAATCAATGTCGCTATCCTCGTTAGGTGTTCCATTCGCGTAAGAGCCAAACAAAATTACCTTTTCGGGCTTATATCCCTTGATTATTCTATCTACAAGCTCATCAATTTTGGATTCTGCTATCATCTTTCAGTTGCTATATTGACAAAGATACAAAATTATCAAATTTTATGCTATCAGCGATTTATTTTCTTTACAATCGTTCCCAAATAAAAACAGAAACATCAATGAGTATAATTTAACTGATAATGACTTGAAAAACAATGTAAATCAACTAATTAAAACCCATCAATGTTTCTGAAAAATATTTATTTACAAAATTATAAAGCTGTAAATAAAATCTGTAAAATCAATACACCAAAGTTTGAATGGCACGTGCCGGAATTGCAACTGTTACTGCCTGATTTCCAATATATAGTT
>DYOH01000059.1 GCA_020720625.1 Acetofilamentum sp.
TTTTTATGCTAAACTACTTTTTATAGCTTTAAAAATAATGTGCTATAATATTAATAAGTTCAGTCTAAAAAGATTGAAAAAATGATTATCCCCCTGCCAGCGTTTTCTTAATTGACTTATAAACTGTTTAGTACAGTTACAGCATTTTATAAAAATCAACGCTGGCAGGGTTTTTAGACTAGACTCATTAATGATTAAATTGTTAGGAAACAGGCTAAGATAAGCATTTGGTATTACTTAGGAACACCAAATCCTACCGATTTTCCTTCAATCTCTCCAAAGTTTTGTTTGTTTGCATTAAATAATTCGGCCAGGGTTAGAGGCGTGTTAATAGGTAATTCAACGCCAATTTTTTCGGCCAATATTTTGGCTTTTGGAATTGTAAGGGCATCGAACTCGTACCTGGCAGCCAATCTGCCTTTACGCAAAATAGCGGGCTCAATATTTTTTAAATCGGCATTAAAAGTGCAAATTAGCTTAATCGACATTGCATCAGAGAGTAAACCGTCGCCAAGATTGAGTAAATTAACCAATGCTTCATTTCTATTATTGTTGGTTCTTGGGCGCAATAAATCTTCGCAATCTTCTAGCACCAGAATGCTATCGCTATAATTGGTCATAAATGGCATAAATTCAGGCGAACTTAATGCACTTACCATGTGGTTTGGCAGAAATATAAATCTTTTTGCATGATTTTGCATTAAGTATCTGATATAGGTTGATTTTCCGGTGCCATACTTACCGTGAAGCATGATAATACCATTCTTTTTCTTTTCGTTCAAAAAAAATGATATTTGCTCGTGAACAGGCCAAAAGTCATCATTATAGAGCTCTTTAATTTCAATGGCATCTTTAGTTATTTTAAAATGCTGAAGATCAAGGCCGTATTCTGTTCTTCTAGAACGTGCCACCATATAAAAACGATTTTTGTAATCGTTTTTGGGCTTTTTCTTTTTGAGTTTGCCGGCAATTTCCATAATAAGTGCTTTGTCGAGCGGATTAGCATAGAAAAACTTAACTTTGTAATCGGTATACTCAATGAAAAGCTCGTTTTTTAGTTCGAGAATAAACTGGCTGCTTTCTTTTTTAATGCTTGTTGGCCTACCTTTTTTTGATTCTTCGTCTAATTTTAAAATATTGGCATCAGAAATCTGGTAATCGTTTTGCAGCATTAGTAATAGGTCTTTGGAATCGCAATTAATAAGGGCAGTGTATATGTTAGGTAGTTTATCGTATCTAACAACGAATAGTTTATTCGGATCTATATCAGAATCGAAACCATCACGAAAGGCTTCAATTAGTTTGTATTTTGGGTTAGTCATGGTGTATAAAATTTTAAAACATGGCAAAGGTAAAATAAAAAAATTCTGAAAGAAAATTTTATGTTTTGCTAACAAAATTTAGATCAGAATATACATCATCAAAATAAAAAGGAGTCATAAGGAAATCGCTGCGTATGAATATTTTTTACGTGTTCATAAATGAGCATTCTCAATTCATCGATGTTTGTTTTTTTCTTGGCCGAAATAAATAGAACAGGTGTGTTTTCCTTTGCCATATAGGTTTCTTGCCAGTCTGCCAGAGTAAAATTTAGTTTTGTTTTCGGCGACAAATCGTCGGGATCTTTTTGTTCAAACTCAAAAGCATCTATTTTGTTAAAAAGCATGATTGTAGGTTTATCGTCGGCATTGAGCTCCTGCAAAGTAACTCTAACGGTATTTAGATGATCTTCGAATTGCGGATGAGAAATATCTACAACATGAATTAGAATATCAGCTTCGCGGAGTTCATCAAGGGTCGATTTAAATGATTCAACCAGGTGATGCGGAAGTTTACGAATAAATCCAACGGTATCTGAGAGTAAAAAAGGCAAATTTTCAATTACAACTTTGCGTACAGTAGTATCTAAAGTTGCAAAAAGCTTGTTTTCAGCAAAAACTTCCGATTTACTCAATAAATTCATGAGGGTAGATTTTCCGACATTGGTATATCCCACAAGAGCCACCCGAACAAGTTTGGCTCTGTTTTTTCGTTGCGTGGCCATTTGCTTGTCAATTTTTTCGAGATCTTCCTTGAGTTTGGCAATTTTTTCGCGAATAACCCTTCTGTCGGTTTCAATTTCTGTTTCCCCCGGCCCACGCATTCCAATACCGCCTCTTTGGCGCTCAAGGTGAGTCCACATACCTGTAAGTCGCGGCAAGAGATATTGATATTGAGCAAGTTCTACTTGTGTTTTGGCATGAGCAGTTTGTGCTCTTTTGGCAAAGATATCCAGTATCAGATTTGTTCTGTCGAGTATACGAATTTTAAGCTCAGCTTCAAGATTTCTCATTTGGGATGGGCTTAGTTCATCGTCGAAAATAACCAAATCGATTTCCATAGCCCTGCAATAGTCTGCAATTTCTTCGAGTTTACCTTTTCCTATAAAAGTTTTAGGATTTGGGTAATCTAATTTTTGGGTAAATCTTTTCATCACCAAAGCTCCTGCAGTGTCAGCCAAAAAGCTAAGTTCGTCGAGGTATTCCTGCATTTTTACCTCGTCTTGATCTTTGGTAATAACACCAACCAATATGGCAGTTTCTTGTTTTTTATCCAGAGAAATATTTTCGGGC
The DNA here is from genome assembly GCA_020720625.1 of Acetofilamentum sp. GTDB lineage: Bacteria > Bacteroidota > Bacteroidia > Bacteroidales > DYOH01 > DYOH01. Next base: position 2,613 of record DYOH01000059.1, read on the forward strand.
ATGTTTTTTTTTAAAATTGATAAAGAGATTGAGCTTGTTTTAATGCACGCTGCACTTCTATTTTTAACGAAGGAATGGCATCAAACATCATCTGAAAATCGTCGGGAAAAGGCACCGGTTGTCCTCCAAGGGTTTTTCTTGTTTCTTCTGATAGTGCTTCTATTTCTCCTCTGGCAATTCTGCTGATATTCTGAAAATTACCTTGAGTAGTTATAGGATAGCTTTTAATTAATTTTCGGGTTGAGTTTTGCTGAATATCTACAAATCCTTCAACAACAATAGATTTCATTTGAATACTTTCAACAACATCGCATCTTATTGTTTTGTATTTGGGTATTTTTATGTCATTTCCCAGAGAGTCCTTTTTTACATTTCCTCGTGGATCAAGTTCATATTCCCATCCGTCGCGTACTTTTTTGGTTTCGGTAATTACATTTTCCTTAATTTGTTGGGGCGAAACAACGATATTGCGCAGTGTAATTCGGGCTGAGTAGTCGTAATCGTTTAGATTGTATTGATTTAATGGGGCAAAATGTTTGTTCCAGTTCACATCAATATCATTAAAATCGAAAGCAAAAAGTTGTTTTTCGTAATCCTGTGGTAATTTGTATCTGCTCTGATTATCAAAGTTTATCAAAATTTTGTTTTGACCTAAGGCATAACTTTCATCTAAAAGTTTTTCAATATCGGTGTATAATCCAAATTTTTTGGCTTTTTCAAAATTATAGAAAGCGTTTCTGTAGGCCACTTTTCTGTTTTCTTTCATTTGTTGCTTGCCGGCATTATAGTAATAATCTCCGGCGTTTCTTTTAGATTCAACCAATTTTTCGGTGTAATTTCTATCTTCAAATTCCAATAGTCTGCCGTTGTATTTTAGAGGCATTACAGTTTTCACCAAATCTTGCCTGTATTTTAGTTGTTGATATTCGTTGTAAATAGCTTCCCAACGATCGGGACGTCCTTCTTTTTGCAAAAAATCAATTCTTTCCAAATTTTTATCGTTGGCTTTGGGATAGGCTTTTACTAAAACATCAATATTTTTCTCGTTTTCTTTGTCTTTCTGAATTTTTGCAACCGATTTAACAACAGCCTCGTCGTATTGACCTGTTTCAAGAAGTTTTTCGCTTTGATTACATGCACTCCAGCCAATCATGGTGGCTATTAATAATAAGTGAATTTTAGCTGTCGTCTTCATTTGATTAATTTGGTTTGAGATTTAACGATGATGCAAAAATACAAAATTGAACGTATAAAAAAAATAGTGGCTGAGTTTTAATATCCTGCCACTATTTTTTATATTTCCTTAAAAATTGCTTTATTGTAGCTGAAAATTAATGGGCATGGTTTTCCAAACTTTTACCGGCTTTCCATTATGTTTTCCGGGAGTCCAATCGGGGAGTAGGCTTATAACTTTTAGAGCCTCCTTATTCAGTAGCTCATCAGCACCTCTAAGTATTTCTTCGTTTGTTACTTTTCCGTTTTCGTCAACAATAAACTTTACATATATCCTGCCAGTTGCACCTTTTGCTCTTGCTTCGGGCGGATAGCATACATTCATGGCAATAAATTTTTTAAATTCGAGCTCACCGCCTGGATATTCAGGCATTATATCTACAACGTAATAAACAGAATCCTTGGAATTTGCTTTTGATGAGTTTTCGTTTTCCAACATAAAATATATAGGCGCAGTGTACCATACTTTTACTGGTTTTCCTTTAATTTTGGCAGGTTTCCATGCCGGAGAATTGCTTATTATTCTGATGGCTTCTTTATCTAAAAGTTCATCTACTTTAACAACGGCCTCCGCATTTTCAACCAAACCGTTTTCGTTAACAATAAATCGTACAAAAACTTTACCCTGAATATTTTTTTTACGAGCTTCTTCCGGATATTGTACATTTTCGGCAATATATTTTTTAAAAGCTTCTTCTTTTCCTGGAAATTCGGGCATTTCGTCGGCAACATAATATACTTCCACGGTGTTTTGTGCCTGTATATGGAGGCAAGAAATAATCACCATGCTTAATAGTAAACTAAGTGTTTTTTTCATGATTACCAGGTATGATTTTATTTAGAAAAAAAAAACTGCATGTGATAACATGCAGTTTTTAAGGGGGTTATTGTAATTTGAAGTTAATTGGCACAGTATACCAAACGCTAACCGGTTTACCTCTTTGCATTCCTGGTTTCCAGCGTGGAAGTGAGTTTACAACACGAATAGCCTCTGCATCAAGTAATGGGTCTACACCACGAACAATCTGCACTTTATCAACTTTTCCTCCAGAAGTAACTACGAAACGAACAAATACTTTTCCCTGAATGTCGTTTTCGCGTGCAATGGCTGGATATTTAACGTTTTGGGCAATCCATTTTTTCAAACCGAGTTCACCGCCTGGGAATAAAGGCATTTCTTCAACCACAAAAAATACTTCTTCTTCTGCAGATGCTTCATCTGTTGGTAAGTCCTGAATATCAACAATCATATTTTCGTCGGTTTCAGTACTCATTGCATCGGCCTCTTCTTCCAGTTCTGCATCATCTTCGGCCATATTTAATACATCGGCCATTTGTTGTGGTGGAGGTGGAGGCGGAGGTGGTGTAACATCCTGACGGGTTATTGGTATAATTTCTTCTTCTGCCTGAAGATCGGCAGTTTTTCCTAATCCACTTGCTTTTTCTGCCTTAGATGTCCATTCGAAAGCAAGAAGAATTACACCTAGTGCTACAATGTAGCCAACTTTTATAAACAAACCTCTGAAACGCTCAAGATCTGCTTGTTCTGTCTTCTTTTTGATCATTTTATTTCGATTAGTATAGTTTCAAAATTTCAACGTGCTAAAATATAAATAATTCTTTTATTTGAAATTGTTTTTTAGAATTATTGAAGTCTGAAAGTTACCGGAACAGTGTAACTTACATTGAGAGCTTTTCCATTGTTCATGCCCGGTTTCCAGGCAGGCAGCATATTAATTATGCGTAATGCTTCTTTATCGAGCAAACTATCTACAGATCTTATTATTTTTGGTTGAATAACTTTTCCTTTGGAATTGATGATAAATCTAACGAATACTTTTCCTTCAATTTGCTGCTCTATGGCATCGGGTGGATAAATTAAATGCTGCGCAATAAATTTTCTTAATCCGGCTTCGCCTCCCGGAAATTCGGGTTGTATGGGCGGAAATAGGATAATAGACTCATCGTTTTCATTTTCTTCTTTTGGAAGGCTTATTTCTATAGCCTTATTTTCAAAAGATTCCATATCAATGGCTTCTGATTCGTCCGGTGCTTCTGATTCTGAAAAATTGAAGGCCGAAAAATTGGGTTTTGGTTTCGGTTTTTCTGTTTCTGTTTTAGTTACTGGAGGCAGATATTCATATTCTATATCAGCATCGGCCAAAATGTAGCTTTGGTTTGCATTGCTTTTATTTACTTGCCATTCCAATGCCAGAAAAACTATCATCATCGCAGAAATTAAACCTATTTTAAAGAATAGTCCGCGGTATTTTTCTAAATCTGTTTCCGGATTTTTTTTAGCTATCATAATTCAGAATTTTATCAAGTTTTCGGGAGAAATGGATTTAGCATCCAAAAATATGGCGATTTTCACCGTAGGGTAGAGTGCTTTTTTGCCTGAGAATCCAATTGTATCACCGGATGATATTTCTTGTTTGATTTTTAATTGGGTTTTAGCCAAACCTTCGAAAACAAAAAGATACGAATCGGATTGCAGAGAGATAGATATTTCGCTTACTCCCCAATTGTCAATGCATTTAATATCAGCAACATTTGCATCAACAGGAGAGATAATGGGCGAAAAATCGGGTAGTTCAATGGCCATTTTTTCGTGGCTGATTCGGTAATGCTGGTTATTTTGCTCGAGCTTAAAATAAGGCAACACTACTTTATATTGATTCCCAAATGGATTGCTTAATTTTGCATCGGGAAAGATGGGGTAGATGGAGAAAAGCTGATTGCTGAAACTCATACTTAAGAATAGAATGGCAAGTACGGGCAAAGAACTAACAAATAGGCGTTTAAATCTGCTTGTATGGCCATAGCGTTGCATTATTTCAAATCTTTTTAATAGATTTAAACGGGCAAAATAGCTTAGCTGCTTTAGTTCTTTTTCGCGTAATGCCATGTTTAGCAATAATTGCATGTATTCTTTTTTGTTGTGAAATGCTAAGGTCGATTCATCGGCCAAAAATTCGTGCACCGATTTCATGGTTTCCAGAATGGCATTGTTTAATGGATTAAACCACAAGATGATGCCTGCAATTTCTGCAATAATAATATCAATGGAATGCTTTTGTTTGATGTGCGTATTTTCGTGTAAAATAATTTTTTGTTGCTCGGGCGACTCTAAATCAAAAAAATTTTCAGAAACGTATACTTTATCGAAAAAAGTAAAGGCCGCATCTTTTGATGCAATTTTGTATAAATTATGACCGTTCCAAAATGTTTTTTGAGCATTTTTTGTCAAGCTGTATACTTTTATTAGTTGATAGATGAATAATCCTGCTTTAAGCGAAAAGCCTATAAAATAAGCTATTGTAAGATAATAGGCCCATTTTAGCGGATTAAAGAACAAATTTTCGGCATTTACTGTGCTTATTCCGCCCGAAATATCAACCCTGCTAAGAATATGATGTAATTTGGTTTGTTGCGCCGAAACTTCAATAAAGGCCGGAACCGGAATAAATGGCAGAGCAAAGGAAAAAATCACTATACCCAAAAAATATAGTCTGTCCCATTTTAGGAAACTATATTTTGTAAAGATATACCGGTGAGCCAGAAAAAGCACATCGAGATAAATCGTTACAAAAATCAGGTATAGAATTAGTCCGCTGCTCATTATTTATTTATTCATTAATTTTTTTATCTCTTCAATTTCTTTATCGCTTAAATGTTCGTCTTTGATTAGAAAAGAAACCACATTTTCGTATGAGTTTTCGAAATAATCGCTTACCATTTTCTTGACAAGGAATTTTTTGTATGCCGCTTTAGATATTAATGGAAAATATTGGTAGGTTTTTCCGAATGATTCGTGCCCTACAAATTCTTTTTTCTCTAATATCCTGATAATGGTAGAAACGGTATTGTAGTTCGGTTTGGGTTCATCCATTTTATCAATTAAATCTTTCACAAACGCTTTGTTTGTTTGCCACAAAAGGTGCATAACCTTTTCTTCTGCTTTCGTTAATGTTTCCATGCTACAAATATATAACTAATTTTTTAGTTCACCAACTATTTTTTTAGTTTTATAACGTTTTTTTTAGTTAGAAAATTATTCAAGAAAGCTTTGTGCATAAAAAAAATATTTTTACCTTTGCGTCGCTAAAGCAAAATGGGGCATTAGCTCAGCTGGCTAGAGTGCTTGACTGGCAGTCAAGAGGTCATCGGTTCGACTCCGATATGCTCCACAGAAGATGGTCTTACAGAGATGTAAGGCCTTTTTTTATTGGGTTTTACTGAGTTATTATTTTTTGATTTTTTGCATGTAAATTGCAAGTAATTTGCAAGTGATTACCTCAAGCAGAATATTTTCCGGTGTTCTGTTTATCAATCTAAAAAATATAAAATGGCAGATATTAATGCAATTGAATTTATAAAATAATCCAAATATTTTTATAAATAATCAATATGAATGCTTACTCCAGCTTTTAACCATCTGCCGGGCATTTCGATGTTGCCTAAATCAAAATATGTTTTATTTAGCAAATTATCGGCGCTTATAAAAAAGCTAAGTGCGTTGTGCTGATAGCGCAATTTGCTGTTTATTATGAAAAAAGACTCATAAGGGCGCAGGTCAGTAAATTTATTTTGTATTTCGTCGAAATAATCGTACAGCCCGTTTCTGTCCTGAAACAGCATTTGCCATTGCCAACTTAGTTTTTTTGTAATTTTTAGTTCTGATGCCAGCGATGCATTATGGCGCAAAAAATCCAAAGAGTAATAACTTTCGAAAGTTCCGCTCGATTTTTCGATATTTGTATAGGCATAATTAATGGTAAAATTTTGAATCAAGAAATTATCATCGAAAATCGAATTCAAATGGATTTTTAGTTGAATGGCCGCACCGTAGGTATTCAGTGTGGTAATATTTGCGCTTTGCCATAAATCCTGATTAGTAATCCTTACCCAGTCTATAATATTGGTGCCTTTTCTATAAAAAACATTGCTTTGCAGGTCGATAGATTGATGAAGCCATTTTAATCCCACTTCGTAATGCTCTGCTTTCTCCGGTTTTAAATATTTGTTGCCCACATTTGTTGGTCCTTGATAATATAAATCGGTAAAAGAAGGCAGTCTGATGGATTGATTATAATTGGCGTATGCCGAAACGCCATTGCTAATATGGTAAATTAAGTCAATACCTCCCATCAATTTCCAGTCGAAATCTGAATAAAAAATACTAAAAAGGCCCCCATTTAAATCAAATCTATTCATCTTGATTTTTGATTCAACAAAAGTTTGTAACGAATTTCGGTAAGCACTTTTGGTAAAAAATCCAAGAGGCTCTCCGGGCGCAGCCATCGTATCTGTAAGTTGGTTTCCTAAAACATTGCTTAGAATATTTTCGCTACGGTATTCCAGTCCTATAGCCGATGCCCATTTTTTGTATTCGTAAGATGCATTTATGTCTGCTCCGTAAACATCTGTAAGATGGTAATTGTGATGCTTATACCATGATGGTGGCGAAGTTCTGAAAAGTTCGAACCTGTCCTGATTTCTTCTCCAGAATACATGGCTGTTTAATTTTACTAAAGTGTTTGATTCAAAATTTAAAGCAGCAAAAGTAGTTTTGGTTTGTTCAAACTGATTTGGATATTTTGGTGTGTAGAAGCTTTGTGCTCCAAAACTTTTGTCTTTGTAGCCCATTTGTAGGGTAAAACTACCAAAATCTTGTTTATTTTTTAGCGAATAATATAAGTTGGTGATATTAAAATCGGTATTTTTGGTATAACCATCAGAATTTTTCGAGGAGAGTGAGACAAAGGAGCTGTAATTATCGTAATTAAATCCGGCAGAAAATCCGCCATTTAAGAAATGATACTGGCCACCAGACAATCTGGCTTTAAAAAAGTTTTTATCAACCTTTGTTGTAATGATGTTGATGGCACCACTAAAAGCATTTGCGCCATGCACCCGGCCGGTTGTTCCACTAAAAATTTCGATGCGTTCAATATCTTCCGGCGCAATAGGCAAGTTTAAATGATGGTGCCCGCTTTGTGGGTCGTTAAGTTTAATTCCATTGAGCAAAATGGCCACTTGTTCAAAACTACCGCCAGCCATGTTGATGTCAGATTGCACTTCGTCGGCACCCCTTTGTCGGATATCCATATTTAAGGCACCTTCGAGTAGTTCGGGCAGGCTTTGTGCTGTAGTAGCGGCAATTTCTTCTTTTCCGATTACTTTCACCAGCCTTGCCGTATTGGCGTATTTATTTGGCGTTCTGGCCGCATAAATAGAAATGGAGCCTAATTCTACTGTATCTTTTTGGGCCCATAAACAGAAATAGCCAGAAAGAAGCATGATGGTAGCAAAGAGATGTTTCATAGCATTAAGTAGCTTGTAGATTATAATTTCAAGCGGCAAAAGTAGAAAAAAATATGATGTTTATGCTTAAATCAAAGTATAGAAATTTTTCTAATTATTATTACAGATTAATAGTTTGATAAAAATCATGCTTAAAAAATGCAATCGTTTTCGGGTTTTTCATTATAAATTCATATTTTTGAGCTCAGAATCACTAAAAAAAAGATGAGATGAGTGCAACAACTTATTTAAACGAAACACAGTATGATATTGCTCAAATGCTACAACGTTTGGGCATCAGCGAAATTAATTCGGGCGTATGCAGTGGCACCGAGTGGCTCGAAGCCGGCGGAAACACCACCAGTTCACATTCTCCGATTGATGGTAGGGAAATAGCTAAAGTAAAGAATGCTTCGATAGAGAATTACGAAACCATCATGAATAAGGCCGAAGAAGCTTTTAAAATTTGGCGCGAAGTACCTGCTCCGCAAAGGGCTGAGGTGGTTCGTTTGATTGGTTTGGCCTTGCGCGAAGCAAAAAATGATTTAGGAAAGCTTGTTAGCCTTGAGATGGGTAAGATTTATCAGGAAGGATTGGGCGAAGTGCAGGAAATGATTGATATCTGTGATTTTGCAGTTGGTCAGGCCCGTTTGTTAAATGGCTTTACAATGCATTCCGAACGATATCATCATAGTTTGCAGGACCAGTATTTACCCTTAGGGATTGTTGGTTTGATAACCTCTTTCAATTTTCCGGTTGCCGTTTGGGCATGGAACTCTATGATTGCTGCTGTGGCAGGTGATGTTGTGGTTTGGAAACCTAGTTCTAAAACGCCGCTTACCGCTATTGCTACCCAAAAAATTATTCATCAGGTACTAAAAGACAATCATGTGCCCGAAGGCGTTTTCAGTCTGGTGATTGCACAATCCAAAGTTTTGGGCGATAATTTTGTAGGTGATAAACGAATTCCTTTATTTAGCGTAACCGGTTCTACCTCTGTTGGACAAAGAGTGGGTGCAATTGTTGGCAAGCGACTAGGACGTGTTATTTTGGAGTTGGGGGGTAATAACGCAGTTATTATTTCAAACAAAGCCAATCTTGATATGGCTATAGCTTCGACCGTATTTGGTGCTGTGGGTACTGCCGGCCAGCGTTGTACTTCTACCCGCCGACTGATTATTCACGAAGATGTGTACGAGGAAGTTAAAAATCGTATGGTAAACGCTTATCAGCAAATTAGTAAGCGAATTGGAAATCCGCTAGATGAAAATACACTTGTGGGACCGCTGATTGATGCAACCGCAGTTGGCTTATTTACCAATGCTTTGGCTGAAGTTAGAAAAGAGGGGGGCAAAATTCTTTTTGGTGGACAAGAATTGAGCGGAGGAGCTTATATTAATGGAACTTATGTGGTTCCGGCCATTGTTGAAGCCAAAAACGAATGGCGTATAGTACAGGAAGAAACTTTTGCACCTATATTATATATTATGAAATACAAAACCATAGAAGAGGCCATTGCGCTCAATAATGGTGTTCCACAAGGTTTGTCGTCGGGTATTTTTACCGATAGCATGCGCGAAGCCCATTTGTTTTTGTCTGAAGGAGGCTCCGATTGTGGCATTGCCAATGTAAATGCCGGTACTTCGGGTGCCGAAATTGGTGGTGCTTTTGGTGGCGAAAAAGAAACCGGTGGCGGCAGGGAATCCGGTTCCGATTCATGGAAAGCCTATATGCGTCGTCAGACCAATACAATAAATTATAGTACACAATTGCCTTTAGCTCAGGGTATTAAATTTGATTTTTAAACGAAATATTTTTCTTTTTAAAAAGCTGTTTGAATTTTCAAACAGCTTTTTTTTAGTTCATTTTCCAAAATAAACCGACAATGGAAATGCCAAGTATTTACAAATGATTATGTGGCCATTGAACCTGCTGTTATGTATCATCAGGCCCAATAAAAAAACAACAAGGTTTTTGTTGCCTTGTTGTTTTTTATTATGAACTTCTAAACTATTTCGTCCAAATCAGCCACACTTAGAAGAACCACAATTCTGACAAATCAGGCATCCTTCCTGGTAAACAAGGCTTTCGGAACCGCATTCCGAGCATTTTTCGCCATGAACAGCCACTGTTCCATCCGGAATATAAGGTTTTAAGGCTCTTTCAACACCGTTTTTCCAGGTGTTTATGGTTTCGTCGTTTAGGTGCAGACCCGATATGAGATGCAAAACATGCTGAATGGGCATTCCGTGGCGTAAAATACCCGAAATTAATTTGGCGTAGTTCCAAAACTCCGGGTCAAACTTATACGAAAGACCTTCTACAATAACGTTGTAACCGTATTTATTGGTATATTTTAAATCGTAGCGCGATTTTCCGCTTTCATCTCTGTTTTTGATGATAACACCCTGTTTCACTGATTTTGGTATGGGCAAAGCATCGGGTTCGTCGAGACCGGTAAAGATTTCGTAAGGTTTACCGTTTAGCAAGCCAACAAAGGCAATCCAGCTCTCCTCACTGTTTTTAAAACGCACGATGTTGCAGGTAAGCTCTTGCGGTCTTTTCGGGCTATTGTGAATCTGAATTTCGTTTTCGTCTGGTTTTGCATCTTTTTTGCTCGATTTTGCAATCAAAACGCCATCGCGAGAGCCGTCTCTGTAAACAGTGGCACCCTTGCAGCCCGAACGCCAGGCTTCTTCGTACAATTTGCCCACAAGTTCGGGTTTTACATCATTAGGCAGGTTAATGGTAACACTAATGGAGTGGTCTACCCATTTTTGCACGGCACCTTGCATGCGCACTTTCTCGAGCCAGTCAACATCGTTGGAAGTGGCTTTGTAGTAGGGCGATTTTTTTACCAATGCATCAATTTCTTTGTCGGAGTAATGCTTTACTGCATCAGTATCAAATCCGTTTACCTTCATCCAGGTAAGAAAATGGTGGTGAAAAACATTATATTCTTCCCATGCATCTCCGGTTTCGTCTATGAATGTAACGGTTGTTGCGTTATCGTTGGGATTAACTTTTCTTCGGCGGCGATACACCGGCATAAAAACAGGTTCAATACCAGATGTTGTTTGAGTCATTAAACTGGTAGTTCCGGTGGGGGCTATAGTCAATAACGAGATATTTCTGCGGCCATATTTTTCCATGTCTTTGAAGAGTTTAGGGTCGGCCTCTTTAAGTCGGTTTATAAAGGGGTTTTCTTTTTCCCTGGCACTCTCGTAAATGGGGAATTTTCCGCGTTCTTTGGCCATAGTAACCGATGCGCGATAAGCGTTAATGGCAACCTGCTGATGAATTTTTGATGAAAATTCTGTGGCTTCCGAAGTGCCATATCTTAGGTTTAAGGCAGCAAGCATATCGCCTTCGGCAGTAATTCCAACGCCGGTTCTTCGTCCATTGATAGCTTTTTCCTGAATTTTAAGCCAAAGTTCTCTTTCTACGCGTTTAATATTGGTATCTTCGGGGTCTTTTTCAACTTTCTCTAAAATCCTGTCAATTTTTTCGAGTTCCAAATCAATAATGTCGTCCATCATTCTTTGTGCTTTCTGCACGGTTATGGCAAATTTGTCCCAGTTAAAACTAGCTTCCGTGGTAAATGGGTTATCAACAAGACTATATAAGTTTACGGCCAATAATCGGCAGCTATCGTAAGGGCAAAGCGGAATTTCGCCGCAAGGATTTGTCGAAACTGTTTTGTAGCCAAGGTCGGCGTATGAGTCTGCCACCGATTCTCTGGTAACGGTATCCCAGAACAAGATTCCGGGTTCTGCCGATTTCCATGCGTTATTTACAATTTTGTTCCATAAATCGCGTGCTTTAATTTTTTTTGTAAAAACAGGATTTTCCGATTCAATTGGGTATTGTTGCACGTATGTGGCATTGTTTGCAACCGCTTGCATAAATTCGTCATCAATTTTTACACTAATGTTTGCGCCCGTAATTTTTCCATTTTCCAGTTTAGCGTCAATAAAATCTTCTGCATCAGGGTGTTTTATCGAAATGCTGAGCATAAGTGCTCCACGTCGTCCATCCTGAGCAACTTCGCGGGTAGAATTTGAGTATCTTTCCATAAATGGCACCACGCCGGTAGAAGAAAGTGCGCTGTTCATTACCGGACTTCCTTTTGGCCGAATGTGCGACAAATCGTGGCCAACACCTCCACGACGTTTCATTAATTGCACTTGCTCTTCGTCGGTTCTAAGTATTCCGCCATAAGAATCGGCCGGATTATCGTGGCCAATAACAAAGCAATTGCTCAGCGAAACAATCTGAAATTTGTTTCCGATTCCACTCATTGGGCTTCCGGCGGGGATAATGAATTTAAACTTATGCAAAAGTTCGAAGATTTCATCAAAACTCATCGGCTCCGGATACTTTTGTTCCATTCTTTCAATTTCGCGAGCAATTCGGGTATGCATTTGAAAAGGACTGTTTTCGTAAATATTCCCGAAAGAATCTTTCAGGGCATATTTGTTTACCCACACGCGGGCGGCTAATTCGTCGCCTTCGAAGTATTTCAGAGCTTCGGCAAAAGCTTCGTCAAAAGAATATGTACGCATTTTTTCTGTAGTTTGTTTGTGCAAAATCTGATCTATATACATTAATCTGTCTAATTAGGTTAAAGGAAAAATTCTGTTTTAATGAATGGCTAAAAATAATTAAATTTTTGAATGCTTCTTTAAAAACTTATCCACAATGTAAGCTTAAATTATTTAATGTTAGTACATTGCGGTGTTGATATCCTTGTCGAAAATGTTGATAAAAAATTTTATACCAAAATTTGCTAAGTTATTTTATTTACAAATTCGTGTCCATTTTTTTTTAATGGCTTTGCTGTTAAAACCTTTTCGAGAGTAGGATTGTTCCACTATGTAATACAGTATTTTGGTGAATTTTAGATTGATAGTTCAGGGTAAAGTATATATCAGACAGAATGTTTCTTTTCCATTGTAATTCAATGTCCAAATTATAACCGTTTTGATGTTGTTGTAATATCTCAAAAGCCATTGGCGTATTCGTTTTTTCCTGATAAATTACTTTTAGAATTTTGATGTTTCCTGTAAGAACTGTTCTTTTATTGGTGATTTGATTATTTAATCCAATACTTTGAATTTGTCCGATGTATTGATTATAAGTTTTATAATAGTTAATCTGGTAGTGGAGCGAAAGAAGAATTGTTTGCGATTTTTCAAAAATAATGTTTTGGTTTGCGAATATTTGTCGATATCCGTAATTTCGTAATGTGTAAAATTCATTTATCGTTTGGCTTTCTGTAATTCCCAAATTTATCGTAGATTTTAGATATTCCTTAAAAGCATATTCTGTCAAAATATTTTTATTCGCAATTTTTTTTGTTTCACCGCCATTGTTATAAACACTAAAGAAACTGTTTGAGATAAGAGCACCCGAAACCGATATTTTATTTTTTTTAAAAAGCGCTTCCGAATGTGTTTTTTTGCTCCAGAACAGATAATCCTGCTTGTTATTTTGTTTTTCCTTTTCTGCTTTAAATTGATAATCGGCAAGAGCGTAGAGCCTTAGATTTTTTAGAAAATTGTTATTTTCCAATATATTACCATTTAGAGTTATTTCAAAATGGTATTTTTTATCAAAGTAATCGATGGTTTTATTGCCTTGTCTATAAAATTTCAGATATTGTGCATCTGTATGGAAAAGCGCTTTTTCAAATTCACCTTGTTCCTGAATATTGTTTTGGTTGAAATCAATCCAATAGTAATATCCTTGTCCGGCAGGTACTTGCAAATAATATTCAATTTTTTCGGGCTCAGCCGATGTCGAAACATGAACAAAGTAATTACCATTGATAAGCTGCTTAAGAAAATTGAAGTGATGCCTAAATTGGTAGGAAAACAATTGATTAACCTTGAAGGCAGTGTCATTAAGTTGCTGAAAAACTGCCAATACCAAAAATTTTTGATTGGCAATTTCCTTCTCAGCCTGGTAGAAGAAATCGAATAATGGTTTGGGCGTTTTCGGATGAAAATAAAATTTATTGCGCAGTTTTATGTAACTTTCTGTTTGAATTTGCAAACCGTTTAGTTTTCTCATGCCCAGGGTATTGGTCCAGAAACCGGTTTCTAAAAGCGAGTCGGCTTTATTTTTTTTCTCCAACTCAATTAGGTGGTAAAAAGTGCGCTTATTTATTGTTAGTTCGGCGGAGTGGGAGTGAGCCAAAAAGTAAGTTAATACATTTGATTTTGCTAAACTAAGCACTGTATTCTCGCGAATTTCCCATTTTTTTAGTCGTTGAGCAGAGCTAAAGATTCCCTGAAAAGCCTGAAGTTTTGCATTACTTGATAATGCGCTTACTTCTAGATTATTAAAATGTATACTGTCGCGAAATTGTTTTACATTGATGGCCGATTTTTCAAAGGCTCCTTTAAAAAAATCAGCAGTAAGATTCCAGTTTCTTTCGAACTCTTCGTTGAGAATTTTTGAAGGCGCATGCAATTCTTTTTGCTGTGCCTGAAAATCAAAGGAAATCAATAATTGTCCAATTTTTTTGCTGTGCAAGCTATCGGTGTAGTTAAGCAAAATTGCGTTTTTTTGTTCAATTTTATTTTCTTTTGATAAAGTATTAATATCAAAACGGTAATTTAAGATGCTTGCGGAAATATAGTTTTGTGAAGATAATTCACTTTGAACCGAAATCTGAAACCACTGACTTTGCTTCGGTACTTTATACGTTTTTCCGGCAACAAAATGTCCATTTCCGGCACCTTTCCATTCATAGATTTTATAATTTGTACCTTTAAAAATTTCAATATAATCACCCTTAAACTGACCAACATACGAAAATTCAATTTCAAATCTGCTTATAGTGCTGTCTTCGGAGTATACAAAATAGCTGAATTGGGTCTCTTCAGAAATGCTGTCTATTTTGATATAATAAGCTTTGTTGGGCAGATAAACAGCAGGAACCATTTCTTTGGCACTTTGTAAAAAAAAATCCTGGCCGTTTAATAGGCTTATAGGAAAACTATCTTTTTGCCACATTTCGAGTGCCCCGGCTTTTGCTCCTGCATTAAGGTAATGTTCTACAGAAATTTCGGTTTTTTTTGCACTCCATTTTACAGCATTAAAAATTGCCATGTCATTTTCGCTATTAGCATATTCGTATTCGGCCACAATTCGCATTTCCGATGAGATAGGATAATGTATGTTGAAATATAAAACACCGGTGTTGTAATCTAAGATATAGTCCTTGTCTGAACCCCTTTTAAGAAGCCTGCCATTGACAAAAATTTTTTCGCTGCCGGCCAGAACCACCATGTTCTGTTGTTCCTTTTCGTCGCTTAGCATATAAGGGCCTTGGAAGCCGGTTTTGGCAATGAGTGTTTTTCTCATGAGGGTGCCTTTTTGTTTACTAACATGGTTTTTTACAGAAAAGTTCTCATTATTGGCTTCCCAGCCAATTCCCTTTATTTTTTTATCAATGGCCAAAAATTGTTGCCGATATTTCAACCAATAATCTCCGGCCTGAAAATTATAGTTTGGTGCAAGAAATTGAGCATAAATCTCGTCGAGTTCTTCCAGAGTGGCAGTTGTTCCTTCGGGTTGAATTGGAATTTGTTTGTCTTTAAGGATGATATTAATTGCTTTATTATCAGATATTTTGGAAGATATTTTTAAATCAAGATAATTCTGAAAACCAATGTTTCCGTTTGTCCCAGACGAAACGCCCTGCTCAAACATACCATCAAGATTGAGCGTTTGTTCGTCTCCGTTTTCATGGGCTTGATTTGCATCTGCATAGATTTTTTCGCTCATTAAAAACTGGTTTGAAATATAGGGCGGAATGCTGTCGACCCCAAAATGCTCGTGTATTTTTAAAGGCAGCACTCTGTAGGCTATTTTTACACTATCAAGCAAGCAGTTTCGGATAATGTAGTTTTTTGTAAAATCAAGGCTGAAACAAGAATCTGGCCAAGAACTGATTATACGTATACTTTGGGGTGCAAGTGTAAAACTATCAATAATTACTGAATCAGCATGAAAATAGATAGTTTTGAATTTTTCGCCAACATAAAATTGAGCATGCGCCAAATTGCTTATCAAAAGAAAAATAAATATAAGAATTAGTTTCACGGATAAAAAATGCTGATATATGTTGGCTCTAAATTATTCAATTTGGTGGAATGCATTTTATTTGGATTATAAAGATTTGTTCTAAATAACTGCAAGGTCTGGCAAATAGTTTATCATTGCGAATATTTATTTTTGAATGCTGAAGTATAAAAACAAAAAGCAATAGAAATAAGCTAGAATGAAAAAAATATTGTTCTTAAGTTATTTATGGATTTTTAGCGTGCAGCTAAACATCATGGCTCAGGAAGTGCCTCTGATCATATGGCCGCAGATGGAGCAATTACTTACAAAACAAAATGATACCACTTATGTAGTAAATTTTTGGGCTACGTGGTGTAGACCATGTATTGCTGAATTGCCTTATTTTGAGCAGTTAAATAAAAACTATAAATCGGAAAAGCTGAAAGTAATTTTGGTGAGTCTCGATTTTGATGTGGAGTTGGAGCAAAGGCTAAAGCCATTTTTAAATAAAAGGGGTATTCAATCGGAAGTATATTTACTAAACGAACCCGATGCCAATACATGGATAAATAAAGTTAGCCCCGATTGGTCGGGAGCAATTCCGGCAACAGTTATTTATCGTGGAAACGATTATTCTTTCTACGAAAAAAGTTTTCAATATAAGGAGCTCGATTCATTGGTTAATATTAAACTGAAAAATTAATAGATTTGTCTAAATTACATTAAACTAAGGAAATATGAAAAAAATGTTTGTTATTTTGTTTATGTTTATAATTGCTGCTCAGGTATCTTTAGCACAATACAAGATTGGAGATGAGGCCATTGATTTTAATTTGAAGAATATTGACGGAAAAATGGTAAAAATGGCCGATTTTGCTGAGGCCAAAGGCTTTGTGGTGGTATTTACCTGTAATCATTGTCCGTGGTCTAAACTCTACGAGGACAGAATTGTAGAGCTGGACAAAGAATTTGCAGCCAAAGGTTTTCCAGTAATTGCAATAAACTCCAACGATCCGGAGGCTTATCCGGAAGATGATTTCGAGAGTATGAAAATTCGTGCCGCAGAAAAAGGATTCACTTTTCCTTATTTGGTTGATGAAACATCGGGATTAGCCAAAACTTATGGTGCCACCAAAACACCACATATATTTTTACTCAGAAAAGAAAATGCTCAGTTTATTGTAAAATATATGGGTGCAATAGACGATAATCCGAAAGATGCCAAAGGAGTTAGCAAAAAATATTTGGCCAATGCCATTTATGATTTGCTTGCCGGAAGAGATGTTGAAACCAAAGAAACAAAAGCAATTGGATGCTCAATTAAATATAGAGGAGAAGCCGAATAGCTAAAACAGGTAGCTTTTGAAAGATACAAAAAATTCTATGAAAGAATAAGTTATATTCTTAGGTAAATTTGTGGATTAACCTTGTATAAGTGATTTCTTGTACAAGGTTTTTTTTATAGAATAGCGAAAATATGCTTTTTAACAACTATTTAGCAAATAAGTTTAAACAAATGAGCATGATTTATAGTTTAATTAGAAAGTGTTTTTGCGGATGCAAGTCCTTATTTGTACTTTTGTGCACATTAAAACTTGGGATACAAATTATTTATGGAGAAAATACGCAATTTTAGCATCATAGCTCATATCGACCATGGGAAGAGTACATTGGCCGACCGTTTGCTCGAATATACCCAAACGGTTACCGGAAAAGCCATGCAAGCGCAGGTACTCGATAATATGGATTTGGAGCGGGAAAAAGGCATTACCATTAAAAGTCATGCAATTCAGATGAATTATACCTACAAAGGCGAAACATATATTCTGAATTTGATAGACACTCCGGGACACGTGGATTTTTCTTACGAAGTAAGTCGCTCTATTGCCTCTTGCGAAGGTGCTTTGCTAATCGTTGATGCAACTCAAGGTATTCAGGCACAAACAATTTCGAACCTTTACATGGCCATTGATCATAATCTGGAAATAATTCCGGTGCTGAACAAAATGGATATGCCTACTGCAATGCCAGAAGTTGTTAAAGACCAAATAGTTGAATTTCTGGGTGTAGATAGCTCTGAGATTATAGAAGCCAGCGGAAAAACCGGGCTAGGCGTAATGGCCATTTTAGAAGCTATTGTTGAACGTATTCCCGCACCTAAAGGCGATCCAAATGGTAGGCTGCAGGCCCTAATTTTTGATTCGGTGTTCAACTCTTTTCGAGGGATTATTGCCTATTTTAAAATCACAAACGGAACCATTCGACAAGGCGATAAGGTAATGTTTTTCAATACCGGTCGTCAATACGATGCCGACGAAATAGGCGTTCTAAAGCTGGATTATTTGCCTAAGAAGGAACTAAGCGCCGGAGATGTGGGTTATATTATTTCCGGAATTAAAACAGCCACCGAAGTAAAAGTGGGAGATACCATTACACATGTAAAATTGCCATGCGATAGCGCTATTGCAGGTTTCGAAGAAGTAAAGCCCATGGTATTTGCCGGAATATATCCTATAGAAACCGAAGATTATGAAGATTTGAGATCATCGCTCGAAAAATTGCAGCTCAACGATGCCAGTCTTACCTATACAGCCGAATCATCTGCTGCTTTAGGTTTTGGCTTTAGATGCGGTTTTCTTGGTTTGCTGCACATGGAAATAATTCAGGAACGTTTGGACAGAGAGTTCGATATGAACGTAATTAGTACAACACCAAACGTATCTTATGTCGTTTACGACAGAAAAGGCGAAAAGAAAGAAGTACATAATCCAAGCGAGTTGCCCGATCCAAAATTTATAGACTACATAGAAGAGCCATATATCGAGGCCGAAATTATTACACAAGCCGAATATGTCGGTGGAATTATTACCCTCTGTCTCGATAAGCGAGGTACCTTGCGTCGTCAGCACTATATGTCGGGTAACAGGGTAAACCTAAACTTTGAGATGCCTTTGGCCGAAATTGTATTTGATTTCTACGATAAGCTAAAAAGTATTTCAAAAGGATATGCATCTTTTGATTATCAAACCTCCGGGTTTAAAAGATCGAATCTGGCAAAACTGGATATAATGCTTAACGGTGAGCGTGTAGATGCGCTTTCAACACTTATTCATGTAAATAATGCCTATAACTTCGGAAAAAAAATGACAGAGAAGCTCAAGGATTTAATTCCTCGTCAGCAATACGAAGTTGCAATTCAGGCAGCCATTGGAGCAAAAATAATTGCCCGGTCAACAGTAAAAGCCTTGCGCAAAGATGTAACAGCCAAATGTTACGGAGGCGATATTACACGTAAGCGAAAACTGCTCGAGAAACAAAAGAAAGGAAAGAAGCGAATGAAACAAATTGGCAATATTGAAGTTCCGCAAAAAGCATTCCTGGCAGTTTTAAAACTCGATTAATTTTTTGGGGTATATATTTTGTAGTAAAAACAAAAAATGTTTGTCAAAATGAAAAGATTGGTGTTTTTATTTATAGCCATATTCATCTTTCAGGGAGTGGATGCACAGAAGAGAAAATCTTACTCAAAATCTACCATTAATTGGTTGAGTTTCTCCTCGCGTGCTGGTTATGGTGCAGGTTTGTTAATTAATCAAGCCGTTTTCAACGATTTTCATATCGAAGGCCAGAAACGGTCTCCTTCTTCGTTTATTGGCGCGCGTTTTGGCCTAACGCATGGCGATAATATCGGAATTTCTTTTATTGGTGGAAAAACTTCATTTACTCAAAATTATAAAGCCTTTGAGATTAATAATTTTGATGAGTATACCAAATCATATATTTTTAATGCCTGGGAGTATGGTGCTATGCTAAGAATAACATCCGATTTGGGTTTTATAGTTGAAGTAGGGCCGCGCTTTGTGCAACTTAACTCGCTTTCCAGCAACGTTGGCGGCGATATTTTACTGGAACCTACCTCTGTAAATTTAATGGATACTACTGTAAATAAATATACCACAATAAATTTAGCCATTGGCCAATCGCTGATGCGTTCCGAAAGAACTGAGTTAAATATTTCCGTAAATATTAGCTATGGTCTTCAGGATTTGTTTAACGAAACCGGATTTGCATATATTGAGGATGAGCACTATAATGCCGAAAATCCTGATTTTTTCAATTCTTATCGGGCTGAGACTCATACAACAAAACCATTTACTGTAATGCTCAATTTGGAATTTAATTATTTCTTCGCATTTTGGGGTGATGCCTCATGCGGCAAAGGAAAATTTATGATGTTTCAATAAAGAAATTTGCCATTTTTTTGAAAAAAAGCTCCATAAGGTAATTACCTAATGGAGCTTTTTTATATTGAGCTCTTAGTCTTCGAAAACTTTTATCTCTCTGCCGTTGAGCTCCTGAACAGGACGGAAATTGCTATCCAGAATGGCTTGAAATTTCATAATTTGTTCGGCCGAGGCAGTAAGTTTATGTTTCAGCACGTACCAGTTTACAATTTCGGAACAAGGCGGAGTGGTTAGCGAACCATCGTAATGGAAATAGTCTAAATCTGCCGGTAACAATTTTGATAAGTCTATGGTTATTCACAATAATATTTCAAATATATCCAATTGGAAGAATATTAGCCTAACAAATTTTATAT
>DYOH01000060.1 GCA_020720625.1 Acetofilamentum sp.
TAATTCATTGTAATTCATTGTAATTCATTGTAATTCATTGTAATTCATTGTAATATTAAGCCACGTAGTGGTAGAATCTTTGTAGAAATTAGAATAATAATCTTTATTATTAGGTGCGTAGCACCGAAATTTAATGTAATTTAGTAATTTCACCACTACGTGGCTTTTTAAACTACCCAAATTTATCCTGCTACAAAGATTTCACCCCTTAACGCTGCTATAAAGTAATTCATTACGGTTTTTGCACTTAATAAAACAACAGAAAAAACTATGTGCTCTATGTGCCTATGTGGTTCAAAAAAAAATTCGAGGCTCAGGGGCTAAAAATCATTTCCTACCTTACACGAAAAAATATAAAATATTTTCATTTCATCTAAATTTTATCATTTTTGCATGGGTAAAAAAAAGAGGAAATGAAACAATATTTAAGTCTATTGCAGCATGTTTTAGACAATGGCATAAAAAAAGAAGATCGCACCGGAACCGGAACCATCAGCACTTTCGGTTACCAAATGCGATTTAACCTAATGGAGGGTTTTCCCTTGCTTACCACCAAAAAAATTCACCTTAAATCTGTAATTCACGAGCTTTTGTGGTTTATAAGCGGTTCTACCAATGTAAAATATCTGCAAGAAAACGGTGTAAAAATTTGGAACGAATGGGCCGATGCCAATGGTGAACTTGGGAAAATTTACGGTTACCAATGGCGAAGCTGGACTGCGGCTAATAACAAGCACATTGACCAATTGCAGCAGCTTATAGAATCTCTGAAAAAAACTCCGGATTCTCGTCGTCATATCGTTAGTGCATGGAATGTAGGCGATTTAGACCAAATGAACTTGCCTCCATGCCATATTTTGTTTCAGTTTTATGTTGCTGATGGCAAACTTTCTTGTCAGCTTTACCAACGTAGTGCCGATATTTTCCTGGGCGTACCATTTAATATTGCCTCTTACGCCATTCTTACCATGATGATTGCGCAAGCAACAGGTTATCAGGCTTATGATTTTATACACACACTTGGCGATGCGCACATTTACCTGAATCACATTGAGCAGGTAAAAACCCAATTATCGCGTAAACCATATCCCTTGCCACAATTGAAAATAAACCCGGAAATCAAAAATATCAACGATTTTAAGTACAAGGATTTTGAATTAGTAAATTATCAGGCGCATCCGCATATCAAAGGAGACATTTCAGTATAAATGAGCATAATACTATCGGCCATTGTGGCCACAGACCAAAACCTTCTCATTGGCAGCAATAATACTTTGCCGTGGCATCTACCTGCCGATTTAAAGCACTTTAAGGAAATTACTACAGGACATTGCATCATAATGGGGCGTAAAACTTTTGAATCTTTACCCAATGGCGCTTTACCCAATCGGAGAAATATCGTTTTGAGCCAAAACAACTCCTTAAACTTTCCTAACGCAGAAATATATCAGTCGATAGAACAAGTTTTTGATGCCCTAAAATCAGAAAATGAAGTGTTTATTATTGGTGGTGCCCAGATTTACAATCTTTTTATGCCATTTATACAAAGAATATATCTAACCAAAGTACATCATCAGTTCCTTGGAGACACATACTTTCCAGATTTTCAGGAACAAACCTGGAATTTAATGTCGGAAATAAAGAAAAAAGCCGACGAGAAAAATAAATGGGATTATAGTTTTCAGGTTTTTGAAAAAAGAAGATAAGAATTTTTCCAATCAAAGAATTTTTCTAAATTTCGAAAAAATCTTAAATACGGCTAAACCGCATGAAGCTCTGACTATGAAATATTTCTTGATTCTTTTTATCCTTATTGGAACTATTGCCAATAGCAGTAGTCAGAATACATACATGCTAACCGAAGAACTAAGGGGCGTTTGGCTTGGAACTGCCTTTAACAACGACTGGCCACTTCAGGCCGGATTAAGTACCGATGAGCAAAAAAGACAGTTGCAAAACTATTTTACTCAGTTTAAAAAGCTATCAATTAACGCAGTATTCTTTCAGGTTAGACCCATGGGCGATGCATTATATCCATCAAAAACGGAACCTTGGTCGCGCTATCTCTCGGGTATTTCGGGAGTTGCGCCACATCCATTCTACGACCCTCTGGCCTTTGCCATAGATTTGGCAGAACAGGAAAATATGGAGCTTCACGCATGGTTCAATCCATTCAGGGCCTTAATGCAAAACAGATGGGACAATACAGATTTTTTCAGAACAAAGTACAAGGTTTTTCTCCAACACCCCGATTGGTTTATAGATTATGGCAATCGCAAATATTTTAACCCCGGCATACCTGAGGTAAGAGAATACGTTATTTCAGTTATTATGGAGGTAGTGCGCAATTATCCACAAATCGCAGGGGTGCATTTCGACGACTATTTTTACCCATATCCACAAAAAGAAGAACCTGCTTTTAATGATATAAAAACCTACTACAAATACCGACAGAACGACCAAAACATAAAAGATTGGCGCCGACACAACATCAACGAATTTATCCGGCAACTGCACGACAGCATTCAAACATATAACCCAAAATTAAAACTAGGCGTTGCTCCACCGGCAGTTTGGAGAAACAAAGGTTACGACAATCGAGGTAGCAACACACTAGGATTATCGGCCTACGACGATCTCTTCGCCGATACCCGCAAATGGCTTGCCGAAGGATGGATTGACTATATGGTACCACAAATGTATGCCGAAATAGGAAACAAACACGGCGATTTTAAAGCCCTTGCCGATTGGTGGAACACTAATCATTTCAACAAACACATTTACGCCGGAATTGCACTTTACAGACTGGATCCGAAATCACCATATAACGCTTGGAGAACAACCGAACAAATAAAAAATCAACTTAATATAGTAAGACAAAATCCGGCTTTTAGAGGGGAAGTATACTTCAGCGCAAAAAACTTATTAGAAAACACACTTTCAGTAAACAACATGCTCAGTAGCCAATTTTATCAACTTCCGGCCCAAGTTCCTTCCATGTGGTGGAAAGAATCGCAATTAGTTCTACTTGACTCAACCGCCTATTTAGTTGACGAACAAGGTAATGAAACAAACGTAAAATCTAAACCCGAATGGATAAGTTTGGCTGGAGTTACCGACCTGCACTTAGAAAAAAAACGTAAAGAAGTTTTTTTGTTCTGGAATTGGGCAGCCAACGCAAATTGTCGCCAACAGGTTGTTTTTGAGATTTATAAATTCGAAAAAGAAGAACTTCTTATTCCCGACGAAGAACATCTGATTGCTACCAGCCTGAATAGCGAAATTGCTTTAGATATTAAAAACCACTTATTCAAAAGAAAATATACCTATTTAGTAAAAGTAAAATGTGGTGTTTTTCAAAGTCAGGAATCGGAGCCTATAACGATTCGTTACTAAAATATCAGGTCTTTAAATTTATCAAAATCAGCTAAATAAATCTCATTATGATGAATAATTATTAAAGCTGGCTATTGCCATTGGAATTATTACTAATTTCGCAACAATTTTTTTACAATGACCCATATCAAAGAATTTTCTAACGGCTTAAAGCTGGTTCATCAGGATGCTAACAGACGCGTGGCACATTGCTGTGTGCTGATTAAAGTAGGAACCCGAGACGAAAACAATGGAGAAGAAGGTTTTGCCCATTTTACAGAACATGCCCTTTTTAAAGGAACGAAGCATCGCAAAACCTATCATATTCTAAATCGTTTAGACGAAGTGGGTGGTGAGCTAAATGCCTATACTACAAAGGAATATACCTGTATACATGCAAGTTTCTTACACGAATACTACGAGCGGGCCATAGAACTTTTTTATGATGTGCTTTTTCATTCTTCTTTTCCTGCAAAAGAAATTGATCGGGAAAAGGAAGTAATCCTTGACGAGCTAATGGGCTACGAGGATAATCCGACAGAAGCCATTTTTGACGAGTTCGATGAGGTGATTTTTCCCAATCATGAGCTGGGGAGAAACATTCTTGGAACAAAAGAGAGTATCCAACAGGCAAACTCGCATTCACTGTTGGCATTTGTTGCCAAACACTATCATCCCAATAGAATGATTATTAGCAGTTCTGGAAATATACCAATAGCAAAAATAGAAAATCTTGTAAATAAATATTTTGGAAATATCGACTCTAAATCACTGGAATTAAATAGGCAAGCTCCCGAATTATCAAGCCTGCCAAGCATAATTAAGCCACGTCCGATTAGCCAGAACCACTGCATACTCGGCTGGAGAGGCTATCCGGTTAACCACCCTAAAGGACATACTTTAGACTTGATTTCTAATTATTTAGGGGGAAATTCGCTAAACGCTAAATTATATGTGGAAATTCGCGAGAAAAAAGGATTGGCCTATAACATAGAATCATCGCTTACATCATTTAGTGATTCGGCCATGTTTAACATCTACTATGCCACCGAACCAAAAAACAATGAAAAAATAGTACAACTCATTCATAAGGAAATTCACAGACTAAAAAACCATGCCTTTGGAACAAATCAGTTAGCCAAAATAAAAAGACAAATTGAAGGGCAACTTACAATTTCTTTAGATTATCAGGAATCCTTAATGAATCACAACGGAAAAGAACTACTTTATGCAGATACAATTGAACCTGTAGATGAAATTTTCGAAAGAATTCGTAATCTAAAATCGATAGATATTATGGATGTGGCAAACGAAATTTTCAATTCCAATGCAATGGCGCTTTTAAGCTATGTGCCTTCAGAAAAAGAATAAATTTATGAATATCGAAGAATACGTAAGCGAATTTTCGCAACCCGAACACCCAATTCTAAAAGAACTAGGCCGCGAAACGAAGCTTAAAGTGCTCATGCCAAGGATGCTATCCGGACAAATTCAGGGTAAGCTTTTGCAGTTTTTGGTATATATGCTAAAACCTTCCAGCATTCTGGAATTAGGAACCTATACCGGATATTCTGCCATAAGCATGGCCATGGCGCTGCCAGAAAATGCTGTTTTACATTCCATAGAAATAAACGACGAATTAGAGTCCTTTATTCGAAAGTACATTAATAAAGCAGGACTTGAGCATAAAATTATACTCCATATCGGAAATGCCTTGAATATAGTGCCCAAAATGGAACAAAAATTTGATTTCATCTTTATTGATGCAGACAAGCGTCTTTATCCCCAGTATTACGATTTGGTATTCCCAAAATTAAAGGTAGGAGGTTTTATGCTAGCCGACAATGTGCTATGGGGCGAAAAAGTTATTCAAACACTCAAGCAAAACGACGAATATACAAAAGGAATACTTCAGTTTAACCAGAAAGTATTATCAGACAACAGAACCGAAAATTTTATTCTGCCGGTAAGAGATGGTATCTCCATTATCAGGAAAATAGCAGACTAACAAGTTCTTTACCAAATTTTGCAAACCCGTTTTTTGCATTTTAAAGAAAAAAAGATAATTTAGCTCATTCCAAAAATGCTTAAGACCAGTTTAATTGAGAAAGAGTAAAAAAACCATGGGAAAGAACATTAACGCCAAAACCGCATTAAAAAAAACCAATTTTTTCAAGTGGAGCTATTGGTTGCTGCTTTTATTATTCTTAGGTGGAACTTATCGGGCAAGTTCACAAACCACACATAAACCTATTGTACTTCAGGCATTTTGGTGGGATTATTGGAACAGCAATTACGAAAATAGTTGGGCCAATTATCTTACAGAATTAGCACCCAGATTAAAAAGTTTGGGTATTGATGCAGTTTGGATACCTCCCAGTTATAAAAACGGCTCGCCAGGCTCCGTGGGCTACTCTCCCTTCGACCACTATGATTTGGGAGAAAAATACCAAAAAAATTACACTACCACTCGGGTAGGAACCAAAGACGAATTATTACGCATGATTGCCGTAATGCACGCCAACGGCATTGAAGTTATTCAGGATATTGTGCTTAACCATGTAGACGCAGCGGGAACCGATGGAGGAGCCGGCGGCCAAGATCCGGAGCCTACATATAGCATGCAAACAGCCAACGGATACAAAAATTTTAGATATACTTGCTGGGAAACACCATACCCCGAGAACGGAATCAGCAACGAAACCGATTATTGGGCTAGAAAAGGCAGATGGCCCAAAAATTATCCGAATTTTCACCCACATTCAGGACATAATTCTACATCGGGAGATTGGGAAGCATCTTATTGGGGCCCCGATTTATGCTTTGGATATTTGCAAGATGGCACTGGGAATGGTTATGGACAAAGCTCAAATGCCACCACATACAATCCGGCGCAATACTATGATTACAACAGAACAGAAGCCAGGAACTGGATTTTGTGGTTCTCCAAACAAACGGCAGTAGACGGTTTCCGTTGGGATGCCGTAAAGCATTATCCTTATTTTGTGCAGCAGGATTTAAGCTGGAACCTAAAATACAACAACGCCAGCTGGGCAAATTTGGGAGAAAAAATGTTTAACGTAGGCGAATACGTGGGCGGAAAAACAGATTTGGACAATTTTGTCAATAATGTTACCTCATCAAACGGAGGTAGCGATTTTCTGATGGGCACTTTTGATTTCGGCCTTCGCGAAGGATTCTACAGCATCATTACAGGCAATGGTAGTTACGATATTGGAAATATTCCTAATTTGCAGCAAAATCAACGGGTACAATACTATTCTTTGTCAAATACTTACGTTCACAGAACCGTTGGTTTTGTAAATAATCACGATACTTTTCGGCCTCAACTTAGCTCAGGAGGGAACTACACAGGCTGGAATACCGGAAATGAGCTCGCACCCCATATCGACCCCTATGATGCCCGTTTACCGGTAGTTTACGCCACCATGCTGGCATTGGATGGTAGTCCGCAAATATTTTTCGAAGATTTATTTGATATTGGTGCCAATGACAACCGTTGGACGCACGATCCTACAAATTCTTCGGAACTGCCTGTTCGGGCTAAACTCGAAAACATTCTCTGGTGCCACCAGAATTTAGATTTCAAATCGGGTGCTTACAGAGTTAGATGGCAAGCTGGCGATTTGCTCATTATTGAACGAAGCGCAAAGGCCGTAATTGCAGTTACTGATAATTGGAATACCTGGCAAGATGTTTGGATTGATACAGATTTTGCACCGGGAACACGCTTAAAAGACTACTCTGGAAATCACGGAAGCGATGTACACATAGTACAGGCAGACAAAAAAGTAAATATTAAAGCTCCCAAAGTAGACGGCTACGGTGGATATGCTATCTGGGCGCCCGAAGGAATTTCAACTTGGTATAATCCGCCACGTTCAACAACAACTACACAAGAATGGGAAATGGCCAACGATTTAGGCGACCGGCATTGTAATTCTCTTGGTCAGGGTGGCGCACTTCCTGCCAACTCAACCACCGAACGAATTGCCGGAAAAATATTTGTAGCTTCCGGAACTACCATAAATTATAGGCTTTGGCCCGAAAACAACAGCTATTCTATCAACCTAAGCTTATTCGATTTAAACGGCAATTTACTTAGCAATCAAGCAGGTACCGGAGAATTATTAGGTTCATATTCCGTTTCTTCCGACATGTGGATTGTGCTAAAAGTCCGAAACTCAGTAAATACAAACCCTTCTCAAAAAGTTTGGGTTAGAGCATCATACCAAGCTCCGGCGGTGGTAAATACTTCCTCTGCCCTACCTAATCATACCGCATCTGTATGGCTAGGATTAGATAATACAGATTGTGCAGATTGTGGCAATTGGGAAACAGGAAAGCTACCCGATGCGCTTACAGATGTTATAATCCCATCAACCAGCGATTTAAACGATGTAGAAATACTGAGCAATGCAGGCACAAAAAATCTGAGCATTGAAG
Organism: Acetofilamentum sp.; assembly: GCA_020720625.1. GTDB lineage: Bacteria > Bacteroidota > Bacteroidia > Bacteroidales > DYOH01 > DYOH01. The sequence continues at coordinate 7,843 of DYOH01000060.1, forward strand.
CAGGAAAAACCGTTTACCTTTATCCGGGAAAATCGCTACACGTATACGGAAATTTGGTGAACAACGGAACACTTGTACTTATGAGTGACGCCAACGGATATGCCACACTACTAAACGATGGCACTTTAAGCGGAAGCGGCACTATAAAAGTAATGCGACATTTGCCGGCAGGAGATTATCATTATATCTCTTCCCCAATAATCAATCCTCTACGCAATTTGATAGACCAAAACGGAAGCAATACCAGATTCTACGAATACGACGAAACTTATGTAGCCAGCACTTCCGAAAACTGGCTGGAAAACTGGAAAGCACCAATAGGTACAATGACTACAGCCAAAGGATATGCCTTGGGCATTACCGAAACCCAAACCATAGAATTTAATGGTACAGCATTCAACACCGGCAATATTAGTATTTCTGTAAGCAATTCGAATAAAACGCAAATCTCCGATGGATGGAACTTGGTAGGAAATCCATATCCATCGGCCATAAATGCTGAACTATTACTAACACATAATGCAACAGCCATTGATGGAAGCATATATTTATGGGAAAATGGCATTTACAACAACGAGTACACCTCGTCTGATTATGCAACTTGGAATTTATCGGGCTATGTAGGAACTTCGGCAAGTGGCAAAAATCCCAACGGATATATTGCGGCATCGCAAGCATTTTTTGTGCATCGAAGCAACACTGCGCCTGCATCCGAGAATTTAGAGTTTACCAACAGCATGCGTGCATTCGATGTTTCGAATCAGTTTTATAAGTCTACCTACAAACCAGACACCATTGAAACTATACGTATGAGCATTTCCAATGCAAAATCATATAACGAAATGCTTTTGGCTTTTCATCAGTTGGCCACCTCCAATCACGATCAATTTTATGATGCCTACAAAATTGCCGGAAATTCTGATATTTCCCTATATGCTATCCAAAATGAGCAAAAATATGCCATTTTAAGCTACCAAAATATCGAGAGATTTGAAAGTTCTCAGTCCATAAAAATTGGTTATTCCGCACTATCATCGGGCGAATATACTTTTAAGAGCAAATCGATTTTATTGCCCGAAAATTATAAAGTATGGCTTATTGATAGAGCACGCTCTCAATCCATTGAATTAAAAGATAGCATCTACCAATTTTATACCGATGCCGGAATTTTCGAAACCAGATTCGAAATTATTATTGGCAAATCTACCTCTGCTCCATCAAGCACAAGTATAGCAAAAAACATATATTTTAATGGTTTCGAAATTGTAATACCGCCCATTTCTGAAAAATCCGAAAAAATCGAATTGCAAATTTTCGATTTATCCGGACGAATAGTTTTATACAAAAGTTTTGATGCATCAAGCGCACAATTTATTCCAGCCAATATAAAAACTGGTATTTATCAGGTTTTGCTCCAAAACGGGAATAATTTTATTACAAAAAAGCTTTTTGTAGAAAAATAATGAATTTTAAAAAAAGTAAATACAATAAGCATAAGTAAAAAAAAATGACGAACTTATACACTGAAATAGTTTGTCGGGGAGAACTATAGCACAAAAATTGTAGACAAAACATCAGAATCCAAAAATAAATTGCCTTATGAACAGAGAATTTCATTCCTATTCAATAAATAAAACAGGCGAAAAAGCAGAGATAAATCTGTTTGATGCTGAACAGAAATTAATCGAAGTAATGGTATTGAATATCATTACTTCAGATAAAATAATTGAACTAATCAAAGGAGAAGAAGCCATTATTATAGAAAATGGGTATCTCGAAAATTTTGGTCTTGATGATTATAGAAAAAAATATAGCATTAGCGAAAAACAAAATATCAGAATTAACGGAATAAAAATTTCTAAATCTATTATTAGCCATCCCACAAAAATTGATTTTTCGCAGGCCGAAATTCGTCATTTCTTTCAAATCAATGATTGTTTTGTCCTGCAAAGCACAGATTTTAACAAAACCAAAGTAAAAGCAGAATTGTTTGCCATAGAAAACTCTCTTGTTCAGGGCGATGAATTTTCTATGGAATCTATAGATATCGAGACCAAAGAAATGAGTTTTAAGAACACCATTTTTCGTGATTCCGAAAAAAACTTTCAAAACATGCAGATAAATGCAGGTTTTGTCAATTTTGTAAATACTCATTTCGGAAAAGGAGAAGCATTGTTTACCGGTTCGAAATTTAGCGAAGGCAGAAAAAGCTTTAAAGTAGCAGAATTCGGCAAAGGGCGCACCGATTTTAGCAATGTTTTTTTTAACGAGGGCGATGTAAGTTTTGAGATGACCAAATTTGGATCTGGCACTGTAAATTTTCGGTCTACAATTTTCGGAAATGGGAAAATCGAATTTCTGGGAGCTCAATTTGGCGATGGAGACATCAATTTTACCCATACCATTTTTGGAGATGGAACGGTTTCTTTTAAAAATACCAATTTCGGAAACGGAAAAGTAGCTTTCAAATTGGTAGAATTTGGTAATGGTATCATTGATTTTCACTTTTCGGTTTTCAAAAAAGGTGATTTACAGTTCGACAGAACAAATTTTGGCAGCGATTCGGTTGATTTTAGAGCTGTAGATTTTGGCGATGGAAAAGTTAGCTTTAATAAATGCAGGTTTTACCATGGTGATTTTATACTGGAAGCTTCTGAATTAAAAAACAATCAACTCTCAATTAGTCAATGTATTTTTGAACAAACCAATTTAAATATCGAAAGTGTAAACTTCGACAACTCCAGCTTTCAAATTTCGGATAGCGATTTGCAGACGGCAAAAATATCATTCTCCAAAAGCATTATCAATCAGCTTATCATGAAAGATATTCAAATTGAAAACTATGTAGACCTTCGATTGGCAAAGTGCGATTATCTGGATTTATCAGATACAATTATTAAGGGTATTCTAAATATTACTCCCGATAATTATACCTCCAACATTAAAGACATAAACATGGGGGGAATGCGACTTTTAGGAAGAATCTACCTCGATTGGGAGAGAAGCAGAATAAAAGAAATTATCCTTAATCAAAGTGCCAATTTCTATTTAAAAGCTGAGCAATTCCGGATTTTAAAACAAAATTATAATGCCATAGGCCAATACGATTCGGAAGATGCAGCCTATGTAGAATTTAAGCGTGCCGAAGCCAGAGCAAAACTAAAAGATGAAAAAAATGAAGCTATTTTATGGACAAAAATGCTGGCATACACAAAATACTTTTCTAAATTACTTATATTCGATAAGGTTGGTAAATACGCAACCGACCCAATAAGGGTGCTATTTAGTATGCTTATTACATACTTAATTTTCAGTTTTCTGTATATCGCCTTATCGTATATGGCCATTGGAGACATTCATTCTTCTTTATTTACCGCAGAAGACCCCAGAAATCTTGGAATAATCGCCAAAGCATTTTACCACAGTGCTATCACCTTTTTAACAATAGGCTACGGCGACTTTTATCCATCGGGAATCAGCCGGTTTATATCAGGTGTTGAAGGTTTTATCGGATTATTTTTAATGTCGTATTTTACAGTAGCCTTTGTAAGAAAAATATTACGCTAATTCATAATTTGATTTAGCGCTGCAAAAATGGAAATGGCATATACATAAAACCGGATATACCTGGTTAACCCATATAGCAAGAACTTCTTAAAAGGATATTTAACCATTCCTGCAATGGTGCTTATTGTTGCAAAAGGCAAAGGAAAAAGTGCAGCAAAAACAACAATTATTCCACCCCATTTTTGAATTTGCACAAAATTTCCGGCAAATCGGCGCTCAATATAAGCATGTATCCGCGGAAATATTTGCACGGAAACACCCAACCAATAGGCCGTTATGCCGCCCAAATAAGATATTGTGGCCAATACAGTTATCAGCAAAACCGGCGATTCTTTATCCTTTGTCCAAACAATAAAAATATCCGGAGGAATCCATCCTAAAACCGATTCTGAGATATAAAATAAAATATAAACAAATGCCGGACGCAGCGAAAAAACAAACTCCTCTAATATCTTTTGAATATCGAAAATAGCATTTAAACCGAGCAAAAGTCCAACTATTGCTATTAGTGTAATAACCACTTTTACAAAATTCTTCAGAAAAAAAGAAATTACACCTGTTCGTTGATAATAACGATAATATAGAATTAGTCGGCTTAGCGTATCTCTGTGCTTCTTTTTGATGGCCATTCAGGTCATAATGTTACATTGTTCAACAATATATACTTAACCATTTTATGATTAGGCAAATATAAGCATGCCTAAACTTTAGGTTTTATTAAAGAAATATTGATTTAAATGTCAAAGATAGATGCTTGCCCGCAAATTCAAATCATTTTTTTAGCAAATAATTCTTAATTTTAAAAAATATTTGCAGACAATTTAAGGTAGATTTTTATGAATGAAAAACTTTTGCAATTTATTTGGCAGAACAAGCTCTACGGTTCTGTAGCTCAACACACTACAGACGGCAAACCAGTAGAAATTCTGCATCCGGGTTACCTGAATGCCGACGCCGGACCCGATTTCTCAGCAGCAAAAATCAAACTCGAAGGTATAGTATGGGTTGGCAATATTGAAATTCATGTAAACGCATCAGATTGGCACAAACACCATCATACAAAAGATAAGGCGTATGAGAACACCATTCTGCATGTAATTTATAATGCAGATACAAATATCGAGATAAATAAGAGAAAAGTAGCTCAATTACAATTAAATGTACCAAATTATTTAATCCAGAATTATACATCGCTGTTGAACCACAAAAAATGGATATATTGCGAAAACGAGCTCTCCGAAATATCTTTTTTTGATAAAATTGCATTATCAAATAGGCTAATCATAGAACGCTTAGAACAAAAAACCAGTTTAATAAATCATTTGCTAGTAGAAACCAATAACGATTGGTCGGAAAGCTTTTATAGATTGTTGCTCCGCAATATGGGCTTTAAAACCAATGGGCTGCCCTTTGAAATGCTTGCAAAAAGCTTGCCCTTAAAAACACTTGCCAGACACCGACATCAATTAATTCAAATAGAAGCACTTATTTTTGGACAAGCAGGGTTATTAAAAGATGAAATGGCCGAAGATGAGTACTATCAAAAACTTTCTAAAGAGTACCAATTTCTTTCAAAAAAATATGGGCTAATACCAATGGAAGCATCCTTGTGGAAATGGGCAAAAATGCGACCATCTAATTTTCCTGGCCTTAGAATGGCGCAAATTAGTCAACTAATTTTTCGCTCCGAAAATTTGTTTTCCAAAATTCTGGAACTCGAAGAACTAGAATTAATAAGGGAACTTTTCAGTCTCGAAATTAATGAAGGTTATTGGATAGAGCATTACCGATTTGGGAAAAAATCTCCACAAAAAAATAAATCCCTTGGCAATCAATCCTTGGAATTAATTTTGATAAATACGATTATTCCCATGATTTTTGCTTATGGAAAAAAGAATCAGCGCGAAGAATTAATGCAAAGAGCAGTTCAGTTTTTTGAAAAACTGGCACCCGAAAATAATCAGATAACAAGAAATTTTGCCAAATTAAATTTTAGCTTATCAAATGCAGCCGATTCGCAAGCATTAATACATTTATACAACAATTATTGCCAAAAAGATATGTGCGCAGCGTGCTCCATTGGCCAAAAAATTATCAGCAAAAAAGAAGATGTATAAAGATATAAGAAAAATTTACTTTGCCTTTTTTGCATTATCATCTGTTTTGATGGGCGGAATTTTGGGCTACATGCTCATTGAAAACTACAGCTTTTTAGAAGCCTTATTTATGACTATAATTACCATGGCCACAGTTGGATACCGTGAAGTATATCCACTTTCCGATGCCGGAATGATTTTTACAGTAATGCTTATTATTAGTAGTTTTGGTATCTTTGCCTATGGTTTAACCTCATTTACCCAATTTATTTTAGATGGTGATTTTAGAATTTATTTAAATGACAGAAAAGTGATAAAAAAAATTGAAAAACTAAAAAAGCATACCATCATCTGTGGTTTCGGAAGAAATGGCCGACAAGCTGCAATTGAACTAATCGGGCACAAAGAACAAGTATTGATTATAGAAAAAAATCAGGACATTTTCTATGAGCCAAATTATGCATACTTACTTAATAGTCAGTATTTTGTATATGTTATTGGAGATGCCACACAAGACGAAATAATGCAAAAAGCCAGAATTCAGGAGGCAAAAGCACTCATAACAACGCTACCCGACGATGCCAATAATTTATTTGTGGTACTAACTGCCCGTACCATGAATCAGTCGTTAAACATTGTAGCAAGGGCCTCCGACGATAATTCGGATGCAAAACTAAAAAGAGGGGGTGCTAATCATGTAATCATGCCTGATAAAGTGGGCGGTTCCAGAATGGCAAAACTCGTGGTTGAGCCAGATTTAATTGAATTTATCGAAAATCTAATGATAAGAAGCGTTCTTGCTGAAGTAAACCTGGTAGAAATTAATTGTAACGAACTAAAAGCCTGCTTTATAAACAAAAGTATACAAGAATTACACATCAGAAGTCGCACCGGAGCCAATTTGCTTGGATTAAAAAAAGACGACAACTCCTATAATCTGAATCCCTCGCCCGATACATTACTCAATTCCAGCTACAAATTATTTGTTTTGGGAACAAACGAGCAAATAGACAAATTAAAACAACTATTTTTCGAAATCGCTAAAAGCTAAATACCATGGCCGAACTTAAAGCATCTCCAACATTGCAAGACTTGCAGCAATACGTGAAAGAAATTGCCCTGCAAAGGGGTTGGAACAAAAACAATGCCTATGAACTTTTTTTGCTCTTTGCCGAAGAAGTTGGCGAACTGGCGAAAGCCATTAGAAAACATCAAGGTTTATATACCGAACTAGCAAAAGAAAATACCCAACCCCAGCTAGAAGAAGAATTTGCCGATGTATTAAACTATTTGCTCGATTTGGCCAATTTATTTCAGGTTGATTTAGAAAAAGCTTTCCGTAACAAGGAAACTGTTAATGCCCAAAGAAAGTGGCATTAATGTGCGTCGCATTCTTTCGGATAAAACAGGTAATACTTTGTAATAGTGCGACTTAGTGCCGACAGATTAGAAATATCTGATGCTTCGGTAATGTCTTTGGCCGAAGAATCTTTATACTTAATAATTATTCGTTCGTCTGTCATTTTATAAGCTTTGTTGCTAATTGTACCATGACTATGAATGAATGGAATATCTACATCATCAAAACCAAATTTTACTTTCAGACATTTGGATATGTTGTTCTCCAAAATATGGATATCTTCGGGCAAAGAATCAAAAATTCTTACCCGCATTAATTTTCTCGAAAGAATATTTTTACTCAAAAAAGACAAAATTTTATCTTCGTGATAGGCCCAATGCTTAATTGCTGATACAATTTCGGTATCGTCGAGCAAAAGATATAATTCCGAAGCCGAAAACACCCTGCCACAAAATGAATATTCTTGCTCTAAATCGCTCAGAGAATTAATTTTGCCCATCATAAATGGTTTCAGAATTTCGGGAATATAAATATCCGATCCTCGATTAACAAGGTGTGCAGCTCTTTTGATAATATGAAGCAATTGTAGTTCGGCAGCAACAACAGTTTTATGCAAATACACCTGCCAATACATTAATCTTCTGGCAATTAAAAATTTTTCGATACTGTAAATGCCTTTAGACTCAATGGCCAGTTCGCCATTTTGCACATCGAGCATTTTTATTATTCTATCGGAGCCAATGGCTCCCTCTACCACACCGGTATAAAAACTATCTCGCCGCAAGTAATCTAGTCTATCCATATCCAACTGACTAGAAACAAGCTGATGTAAAAACTTTTTGTGGTAGGAATTCTTAAAAATCAGAATACACAAATCGAGCTTTCCGGGAAACTCCTGATTAAGCTTTTCCATAAAATGAAGAGAAAGCGCTTCGTGCGGAACATTTTTTACAAACTGAAATTCCAAGGAGTGAGAAAAAGGCGCATGTCCGGCATCGTGAAGCAAAATTGCCAGATAAACAGCCTCTGCTTCTTCATCAGAAATTTCCACCTCTTTGGAGCGGAGTTCCTGCACCGCAAGTGTCATTAAATGCAAGGCCCCTAATACATGCTGAAAACGGGAATGTACAGCTCCCGGATATACCAAATGGCTTAAGCCTAATTGTTTTACTCGTCTTAGTCTTTGAATAACAGGATGCTCCACAATATCATAGATAAAATCTCCCGGAATTTTGATAAACCCGTAAACAGGATCGTTGATTATTTTTAGCTTATTATGCATTCAGTTTGTATTTAGGCATAAATTTAATAAAAAAAATGGGAAAAACTTTTTGTTTTTTTTAGAGAAAAATGTGAAATCCACTTTTCGAATCATATTATTTCGTAAATTGCATCTCGAAATATGTATCTAACTTAAAGTATTATTATTATGAAAAAATTAGCCATTAGCTTTTTAAGTATTTTTCTTTTTGCCATTTCTTGTGGTCCATCTGTAGAAGGTGAGCAAAAAGACTGGGAGAAAAACAAATCGATGGTAAGCAAACTAAAAAACGATTTTCCGGCTTATACTCAATTAATTGACTATAAGTTTACCGAAGCGCAAAAAGTATGGGAAGCCTCAACATCTATTTCCGAAGAAGAAGCAAAAGCCGATAAAATGAACGAAGCTAACAACTATTTCGACACCGGAAGTTTAAAGGTATTAAAAAATTTACAATCGGATATTGATGAACTTAAAAGAGCCAAAGAACAAATTTTAAAAATGAGTATTCCTGATGTATCCTTTAATACATCGATAAACAATGCAGTAGGCGAAGCAAATTCGGCCATTGATTTGGCTGAAGAAGCCCTATATGTAAGCGGAGAACTTAGCATGCAAGAAGCCGAAAACAAACTCAACAGAGTTGGCACAAAACTTAATGATGCCACCAAATACATCGATGATGTAATGGAATCGATCGAAAGCTTTATCAAAGACCAAGAGTCAAAAAACACCACTACAACCACCACCCAGGAGAATACAGGCAACAATGAAACTACACAGCAAGCTGCCGACATAAAATGCGAATATTGTGGAACAGTTAACCCGGCAGGCAGCACCAAATGCAAATCTTGCGGAGCTCCTATTACATCAAAATAGTATTGCATAAAAACATATAAAACAAAACCGGAATTTTGCAAAAAATTCCGGTTTATTTTTTATGAAAATATTTATTACTTTTGCTTTCTAGCTAATAAAAAAATGTCAATAAAAGTACTCGTAATAAGCGATTATCGCTCATTTCATTCAAACCGCCCGGAAGCCGAAATATTTTTTGGCTTAAATAAATTGGGTTTCGATATAACAATTATGACCTACGCCGAATCTGAACACGCACAAAAATTTATTAAAGACGGTATTAAAGTAATTGATTTTCATCCACAAAGAAAATTTGACAGAAAAGAAATAGCTTTTATCAGACAAAAAATAAAAGAAAACAAATACGATATTCTACAATTATACAATAGTGTTTCCATTGTAAATGGCATACAAGCATCAAAAGGATTGCCCATAAAAGTAGTTCTCTACAGAGGCTTTGCAGGCCACCTAAGTTGGTGGTCGCCCAATGCTCATTTTAAATATCTGCACCCCAGAGTCGACAAAATAATTTGCAACTCCATTGGCGTTGAAGAAATATTTCAGAAAAAAATATTTTTTGATAAATCTAAAACAATTACAATAAACAAAGGACATAGAAGCGAATGGTATTCATCAACTGCACCAGCCGACTTAAAAGAATATCATTTGCCCGAAAACGCTTTTATCTTAATAAATGTGGCCAATAACCGCACCATGAAAGGCATTAAATACTTATTGGAAGCATTTAATCAACTGCCAGAAGAGCTGCCTATTCATCTGTTCCTTGTTGGAAAAAACATGAATATTCCGATGCATCAAAAAATTCTCAGCAATGAAAAAAACAAACAAAAAGTACATTTTACGGGACATAGAAAAGATGCACTTAGTTTTGTTGCTGCCTCCGATGTATTTGTGCTATCATCCATCAAAGGCGAATCAATAACAAAAGCAGTATTAGAAGCTATGTCGCTTGGAATAGCCCCCATTATTACAGATATACCCGGCAATAAAGAACTTATTATGCATAACCACAGCGGCTTGGTTGTTCCAAGAAAAAATCCGGAAAAACTCAAAGATGCCATTCTCCAACTCTATCAAAATCAAGAATTAACAAAAACATTCGGCAAAAATGCAAAACAAAGAATTGACAATGAATTAAGCAGTGAAACAACCATAAAAAAAATGAAAACCTTTTACGAAAATTTGATAAAAAAATAAGCAACCCTTTTACATCCTTATTGGTTTTTCAGTATACAATTAAATTTATATTGTAGGTTTTTGGAATAGCATTTGCATATATTACAAAAAATAGCCCACAGCCATCTTGTATTTGTAACCATCATAAAAAAAATAGTTATGCCATACCGCAGATTACCAAATACTGATGCTGCGCGCATTCGTTCACTTCAGGCCGCCCTAAAAAAAGGTAGACAAGTTTCGCCCACAAAACTAGCCTACGATTACACCTTATTTCATCATTTAGAGCTTATTACCCCAAAATTTGAAACAGCAGTTAAGGCTACTGATGCAAAACTAAAAGAGCAGGCAAAAATTGGTGAGCTATATAAAGAAGCTAAAAGAAAGGCAAAATTATACGTTTCGCACTTTATACAAGTGATAAATATGAGTGTTTTGAGAGAAGAAATGCCGGAGAAAATAAAAAGTTTATACAAACTTCCGCCCGACGAGATGAAAGTGCCCGACATTAATAAAGACGAGGATTTGATTTTATGGGCAAAAAACATTGCCGAAGGCGAGGCCAAAAGAACACAGAAAGGCGAAACTCCTATCTTTAATCCCAAAATGGCCATTGTAAAAATACATGTAGAAAAATTTCAGCAGATTATGAATAAATACCGCGCTGCTCAAGATAATTACAACAAAACACAAAGCGAAGTTCAACAACTGAGACCCGAAGTAGACGAGTTAATTTTAATTATCTGGAATCAGGTAGACCAATTCTATAATAAAGTTGATGACTTTGAGCAGAAATTAAAAAAGCTGTACGATTATGGATTGATATTTTTTGAAAGAAAAAAAAATGAAAATCTACAAGAAAAGCAAGAAGCTTAAGTTTGTTTATCAGTATCTTATAAAATCTACAAAAAAAAATTAAAAAAAACATGTATTTTCTTTTGTGATTTTAAAAATTGCTATATCTTTGCAACCGCAAACACCACTGGTACCATAGCTCAGTCGGTAGAGCAACGGACTGAAAATCCGTGTGTCCCCGGTTCGATTCCTGGTGGTACCACAAAAAAGGACTAAAATATTTAGTCCTTTTTTTTTGAACAAACATCGCTAAATGGTAATTCAAAATACAGTTTTTTTCACAAAGTAGTATAAATTATCATTTTATAAATCCCTAAATGCAAAACAAAATCATTTACTTTCTAAGAAATTCTGTATACTGCACTTAAACAAGAAAAAACTGAACAGGCAAAAAAATATTTATTGTTTCTTGATTCTGTCGAGATCTCTTTTACTATCTCTGTCTTTCATAGTTTCTCTCTTGTCGTGCAGTTTTTTTCCTCTAGCTAAGGCAATTTGCACTTTAGCAAGGCCGGTTTCATTAATAAACAAGCTAAGTGGCACAATGCTAAAACCTTTTATACTAACATTTTTTTTTAACTTGGATAATTCCTTCTTGGTAAGCAATAATTTTCGTTCACGTTTAGGATCATGATTATTATATGTGCCAAATGCATATTCGGAGATATGCATTTTAATCCATAATTCGTTATGGAGAAAAACACAATATGCATCGCTCAAAGACGCTTTAGCCTCTCTGATAGCCTTTATTTCGGTGCCATACAATTGAATTCCGGCAATATATTTATCCAGAATCTCGAAAGAATGGTAAGCTTTTTTATTTTTTATATTGATGCTGTTTGACATTTGTCGTTCATTTAAACCTTGCAAATTTAGTAAATTTTCTAATTTTATGCCATGAATACGACAAGATATAATTTGGTTGTTGTTTTAGGGGCCACAGCTAGTGGAAAAACAAAACTTGCAGCCTGTTTAGCATCGGAGATTAATGGCGAAATTATTAGTGCAGATTCGCGTCAGGTATACAGCGGTATGGATATTGGTACAGGCAAAGATTTGCAAGATTATTATGTTGATAGCAATTTGATTCCATACCACTTAATTGATATCAGAGCAGCCGGAGAAAAGTACAATGTTTTTGAATATCAAAAAGATTTTTACAAAGCTTACGAAAACATAAGCAATAGGGGCAAATTTCCGGTGTTATGCGGTGGAACCGGATTATATATTGAATCTGTAGTGAATCAGTATAAATTGGTTCAGGTACCAGAAAATAATGAATTAAGAAAAAAACTTGAAAATAAATCGCTAGAGGAACTTAAAGAAATATTGTCAAAATATAAAATACTACATAATAATACCGACACAGATACCCTGGAAAGAGCCATTCGGGGAATAGAAATAGAAGTGTATTATGATGAGAATCCGCAATTAGAAAATAATTTTCCGGAAATACGACCATTGTTAATAGGCGTAAAATTCGACAGGCTTTCGCGCCGGAACAGAATTAGTGAAAGATTAAAAGAGCGCCTACAAAACGGAATGGTAGATGAGGTATGTAAACTTATGGACCAAGGTGTTTCGGACGATGTTCTGATATATTATGGTCTTGAATATAAATTTATTACCTTATACATAAAAGGACAATTAAGCTACTACGAAATGTTTAAAAAGCTTGAAACAGCCATACATCAATTTTCTAAACGTCAGCAAACCTGGTTTAGAAAAATGGAGCGCGATGGCCATAAAATACATTGGCTGGATGGATATATGGGTATGGAAGAAAAACTTAAACGAATTAAGCATCTGTTATACAAGGAAGAAGTTAATTTGATGTAAAATAATTCTAAAAAAAAGCATGTTTTTTTTGGCATTCTAAATCAAATTTCTAATTTTGCACCGCTCACGGAGAGATGGGTGAGTGGCTGAAACCAGCAGTTTGCTAAACTGCCGTACTCGTAAGGGTACCGGGGGTTCGAATCCCCCTCTCTCCGCAAAAGCAAAACGCTCTTATTGTTTACAAATAGAGAAATTATATTACGGGGTGTAGCGTAGTCCGGTCATCGCGCCTGCTTTGGGAGCAGGAGGTCGCAGGTTCGAATCCTGCCACCCCGACTTTAAGTCTGCAAACTTCTGATTATAAAGAAGTTGCAGACTTTTCTATTTTACAAAACATTTTAGAAACAAACTACATCAAGACAAATATTTTTTTTGCTGAGCAGAAAGATAAAAAAATCACAATATACTTCAAACCTAAATTATAATAACTTCTTTTTCAATACATTACATTTCGAGATACCTACCAAAAACAGTATTTTCGGATTTGTGGACATAAAGCATTGCATATTTATAAAATAGCATGATCTATCTATGAGTCTAGTCTAAAAACCCTGCCAGCGTTGATTTTTATAAAATGCTGTAACTGTACTAAACAGTTTATAAGTCAATTAAGAAAACGCTGGCAGGGGTATAATCATTTTTTCAATCTTTTTAGACTGAACTCATCTATTAAATACAATTGGTATTATATTGAGCAAACAAAATAATATATTAATTTTGCGGCCAAAAACATGAAACATTTGATTGCTCCTTCCATTCTTTCGGCCAATTTTGCTTATCTACGCGAAGATATTGAAATGGTAAACCTTAGTAATGCCGACTGGTTTCATGTAGATATTATGGACGGCCGCTTTGTTCCAAATATTTCTTTTGGTTTTCCGGTAATGGAAGCATTAAAAAAATACGCCCAGAAAATGCTCGATGTGCATTTGATGATAGTTGAGCCAGAAAATTACATCCCCGCTTTTGCAAAAGCCGGCGCCAATCTATTAACAATTCACTACGAGGCTGTTACCCATCTGCACAAAAGCATTCAGGAAATCAAAAAAAACGGCATGAAAGCAGGTGTGGCGCTAAATCCACATACACCCGTACATGTATTAGAAGATATCATTCATGAACTTGATTTAGTGCTAATTATGTCGGTAAATCCAGGATTTGGCGGACAAGAGTTTATAGAACGCAGCTATGCAAAAATCGAAAAACTTACTGCTATGACAAAAAATATGGAGAAAAAACCTTTGATTGAAGTCGATGGTGGAATTTCGGAGAAAAATGCCAAACAACTAATTCAGGCAGGCGCCAATGTGCTTGTAGCAGGAAATGCCGTTTTTAAAGCAGCAAATCCAACAGAAATGATAACAAAATTAAAAGAAATATGTTAATAATGTATTAAGGAGAGTAACAAACATTATAATTTTCCGTATACATCAACTGAATAAACTAACAGACCTGATGTATATGAATATAATTTTCGAATCGTACTTTTCTGCGGTTCAATTATCTGCCGATAAAAATTGCCTTCACATTGAAGCAAAGGATAATGCTGCATTATATTCAGAATCAGATTTTTTATACGAAATTGCGCTCATACTGCAAACCATAGATTCTAATACCCCCCAAGCTCCTTTAAAAGTACTTATAAACATGCAGTTTATGAAATACAGATTGAGCACTTCCGAACTAGAAGAGATTATTTCCTTACAGCAAAGGGCTGTGCAGAAACGTGCGCCCGAAAAAATTGCGATAGTATATCCTATGAATAAAGAAATTGCGATATTTGCCGAAATTCTTATTCAAACCTATA
>DYOH01000061.1 GCA_020720625.1 Acetofilamentum sp.
CTTATAAACTGTTTAGTACAGTTACAGCATTTTATAAAAATCAACGCTGGCAGGTTTTTTAGACTAGACTCAATAAAACAACAGAAATTACAAAATACGATAAATAAAGAGCTAAAAATGAGGAGAAAAGCAAGCAAAGTAATTTAGAATAAACAGAAATTTACCCGTTTAGATAAGAAAAATAGATGCAACAAATAAATATACAAGGTTTAAGTAACTAAATAATAACAAATTACTCATATCATATATTTATGAATGCAAAAAAAATTTGATAAGAAGCAAACAAAAACCTTATTTTTGCCAAAATTGTTGAAAGCAAAGAGATAAGGCATGGCAAAGAATTTAGTAATCGTAGAATCACCGGCAAAAGCTAAAACCATAGAAAAATTTTTAGGTAAGGATTTCGAAGTAAAATCGAGTTTTGGACATATTCGCGACCTTTCCAAAAAAGATTTCGGTATTGATATCGAAAACAATTATCAACCAATTTACGAAATTTCGCCCGACAAAAAAAAGATTGTCGCAGAACTTAAAAAAAGCCTGTCGGATAAAACCACAGTATGGTTAGCATCCGATGAAGATCGTGAAGGAGAAGCCATTGCATGGCATTTGTTTGAAGTGCTAAAATTACAATCAACCGAAACAAAACGCATTGTTTTTCATGAAATAACAAAAACGGCCATTGAATATGCCATATCAAATCCCAGAAAAATAAATCTCGATTTAGTGAATGCTCAGCAGGCTCGCAGGGTGCTCGACCGCTTGGTGGGATTTGAATTATCGCCGATATTGTGGAAAAAAGTTCGTCCCTCTTTATCAGCCGGCAGGGTTCAGTCGGTGGCAGTAAGATTAATCGTTGAGAGGGAAAGAGAAATTCAGCAGTTTAGCGCAGAAGGTCTATTTAGGGTAAAAGCACTATTTGAAGTAGAAATCGACGGACAAATAAAAGCATTGGAGGCCGAACTTGAGAAAAGATTCAAAACAGCCAAAGAAACAATCAAATTTTTAGAATCCTGCATAAATGCAAGCTTTACAGTAAGCGAAGTGGTACAAAAACCATCTAAGCGCTCTCCGGCTGCACCATTTACTACATCTACCCTTCAACAAGAAGCATCCCGAAAATTTGGATTTTCGGTATCTCAAACCATGCGATTGGCCCAAAACTTATACGAATCAGGGCACATTACCTATATGCGTACTGACTCCACCAATCTATCAGAATTGGCATTAAATTCAGCCGAAACCGAAATTAAAACTGAATTCGGAGCAAAATACCATCAAAAAAGAACATACAAATCTAAAGCCATTGGCGCGCAAGAGGCACATGAAGCCATAAGGCCAAGCTATATGAATGTAGCAAATGCCGGACCATCAGCTCAAGAAAAAAAACTGTACGATTTAATAAGAAAAAGAACTCTTGCATCCCAAATGACTGATGCTCAATTTGAAAGAACACAAATCACCATAATTATTTCAAACAATTCGTATCGTTTCTTTGCCAAAGGTGAAGTCTTAATTTTCGACGGATTTTTAAAAGTATACACCGAGTCAACCGACGATGAACAAGAAACAAATGAAGATTCGCAATCGCTTCCACCACTAAAAGCGCATGATAAACTAGATTTTAAACAAATAGAAGCACGCGAAAAATTTAGTTTACAAGCCCCCAGGTACACTGAAGCCAGCCTTGTAAAAAAACTCGAAGAGCTTGGAATTGGTAGACCTTCGACATACGCTCCCACCATTTCTACTGTGCAAAACAGAGGATATGTAGTAAAAGACACACGCGAAGGAGTATCAAGAGAATATCAGTTAATCAAATTAAATAAAAGCGGAAAAATAAACGAATCAATAAAAACAGAACAGGTTGGTGCCGAAAAAAACAAATTATTTCCAACAGACATAGGAATTGTTGTAACAGATTTTTTGGTGGAGCATTTCGAAAATCTGATGCAATATAACTTTACTGCCGACATAGAAGAACAATTTGATAAAATAGCCATGGGAAAAACCAAATGGCCTATCATGATAGATAAGTTTTATAAACCCTTTCATGTTCAAGTTGATGAAGCTATGCAGGTAACAGCAAAAAAGATCGGTAATCGTTTAGTAGGAAATCATCCCGAGTCAAACGAACCAATTTATGCCAAAATAGGAAGGTTTGGACCATATATACAAATTGGAGAAAATCCAATAGATGGACAAGAACAGAAACCCAAATATGCAAGCCTAAGAACAGGCCAACATATTGATACAATAAGTATGGATGAAGCCTTAGAATTATTTAAATTACCACGAGAACTTGGCGAATTTGAATCAAAAAAAATTGTGGCTGCCATTGGCAGATTTGGCCCCTATTTAAGACATAACAATAAATTTATTTCGCTCAAAAAATATAAAGAAGACCCATTTACAATCAATTTAGACAGAGCGATAGAGCTAATAAAAACAGATAGAGAAGAAGACGCAAAAAAAACGATAAAAGTATTTGAAGATGAAGACATTAAAATACTTAATGGCCGTTTTGGACCCTATATTACCCAAGGAAAAACTAATTTTAAAATTCCCAAAAGTATTATACCTGAGAATCTATTACTTGAAGATTGTCTGAAAATAATAGCAGAAGCAGGCCCAAAAAAAAATACAACGACCAAAAAAAATACAGAAGAAAAAAAACCGGCAAAATCATCAAGTAAAGCGAAAACTAAAGGAAAAAAATAATCTTAAATGATTGACATACAATACATCGGGCATTTCATAGACCCTTTCGACGAAAATCTGCTTAACGATAATTGGGCGCTAAGTAAAAATTATTTCTATTCGGATAAAAGACCCCTAAATTTGCTCGAGATTAGCAATTATAACCTCATTATTATAGGTATAGCTTTAGATGATAAAAATGAAAACTTTTCAAAACTTCGAAAAGAATTATACAACTCAGGACTAATAAAAGACCTGTTATTATGCGATTTAGGGAATATAAAACCAGAAGCAGATATAAACGAAAAAATAAAAGCATTTGAAATACTTTATCACGACCTCGCAGAAATTGGAAAAACCCTACTAATATTAAGCGACTCAGAGAAAATAGGTCAAATTCATTTTGAAAACGCTGCCAATAATCAGTCGGAAAATCAATTTACGCTGATAGATAAAAAACTGCAGTTATTCACCAGTGCATCGAGCCTCGAACACGGATATATGGGGAAATTAGCAGAAAAGTACCCCAAAATATCAAATATAACTGCCTTGGGAACCCAAGAATACTATACACAGGAAGAAGAGAAAGAATTTATGAATAAAAAAAATTTCATAGAACTAAGACTCGGGAAACTCAAAGAAAATATATTGCTCGCAGAACCATCCATAAGAAACTCAAAATTGATAAACTATAATCTGAATGTTTTGCAAGAGATATATATGCCAGATTTGGAAGAAAATTCTCCTAACGGTTTGGATAGCAGAGAATCGTGCATAATTAGCAGTTTTTGTGCACAGGCAGATTTTCTTCAAAGCATATCCTACTATCCGCTATCGCAAAAAGCAAATATAAAATTAAGTGCCCAAATAATATGGTATTTCTTAAAAAGCTTCTCACAAAAAATAATAGAAATTCCAAACGCCAAAAACCTAAGCTTTACAAAATTTGTTGTAAATTACCACGAAAATAATACAGTAATAAGTTTTTTAAAGAGCAATATAACAAATCGTTGGTGGATTGAGATAAGGTATAAAAAAAATAAACCTGTATTTTTTCCAAGCAGTTACGATGAATACCAAAAAATAAAGAATAATCAAATCCCAGATGAATGGCTCAACTACATGAATAAAATAAGTCAGTCGAAAAAAAAGTAATAAAAAATATACACAATGTTTAGTTTTTTATTCATTTGCCTATTAATAAGCACATTATAATATGAAAAAATCAGTCATCATACTTTTTGTTGCACTCCACCTGTTAGCCGGCTTTCGCGCAAAAGCACAATATAACCCGCAATTTAGTTTCTTGCAAACCACCCTAGGAATAAATAATCCGGGATATGCAGGCCACCAGCAAGGAATATGCGCTACAGCGCTAAACCGAAACCAATGGATAGGCCTTGATGGAGCCCCCAAAACAACTGTTTTTCTTATCAATTCGCCACTTCAATTAGCCGGAATTCCAGGAGGAATAGGTTTGGCACTCTACGACGACAAAGCCGGATTGTCGAATAATTTTAACCTAAAAGGACAATATTCCTATCACACATTTCTTGGCTCAGCCCAATTAGGCATTGGTATAGGGATTGGGTTAATAAACCTATCATACTCTGGAACATGGATAGCGCCAGAAAATGCAGGCGGAGACGCATCCATACCCAGCATAGGCGAAAACAGATTAGCTTTAGATGCCCAAATTGGACTATTTTACCAAAATAATAATCTTCAAATTGGTTTATCATCTGATCATATAAATGAACCAAAAATAAAATTTGTAGATAAAATACCATCCTTTGCAGCCAGGCACTATTACCTATTCACAGCCTACTCCATCGAAGTAAACAGCCTAAACCTCAATTTTAATCCGCAGATATTATTTGTTTCGGATGGTACAAATTTGCAAATAAATGCTAATTTCGTGGCCGATTACAATAACAAATTTTTTGGTGGAATTGCCTATAAATTAGGCGATATTGCCGCTATTGCAGGCATAAACTTATTAGATGGAATAGAACTTGGTTTTACTTATGGAATTGCAAGCAATAAAATTTCAAAATTTAGCTCAGAAGTTTATTTCAAGTATTGTTTTGATTTTCAAAGAGATCGTAAACCTAGAGAATATAAAAGTGTAAGATTTTTATAAAAAAAGCACAATTATTGTAATAAAAATGAAAAGTTAGAGTTTAGATAGAAAGAGAACCAACTACGAAATTAATACCCAATGATGATGAGAAAGTTTTTGTATTTAGGCGCCATTGTCGCCATGATAATAGCAGGTTGTAGCCCAAAGGAGACAGGAGAGCTTCAAGGCGTAGGCGGGCGACCTACAAATTACTTTGAACCAGACCCTTACGGAATGGTTTTTATACCTGGCGGTTCATTTAACATGGGACCATCGGATCAGGATATTGCCTATACCTTCAACTCTCAAACAAAAACAGTCTCTATTGACCCTTTCTGGATGGACGAAACAGAAATTACCAATAATGAGTATCGTCAGTTCGTATATTGGGTAAGAGACAGTATTGCCAGAGATTTACTGGGAAGCCAGAATCCAGAATTTCTAATTTCCGAAGATGCTAATGGCAACCCCATTGCCCCCCCATTTTTGAATTGGGAAACAGAATTAGACTGGAACGATGCCAATAATGCAGCAGTTCTGGAAAAAATGTACTACTCAAAAGATGAGAGATTCTACAGAAGAAGAGAAATAGATCCCCGTCAGCTTAACTATAGCTACTCTTGGATAGATTTGCGTCAAGCAGCCAAAAAAACAAACCGCTATAACCAGGAGACAAAAAAATACGATGGCGAAATTATTGACAATAATGCGGTTCGCAAACCTATAAAAGACCGTTCATCGTTTATCATGAAGCATAGTGTAAATGTATATCCCGATACATTGGTTTGGATGTCGGACTACACCTATTCTTATAACGAACCTTGGGCAAAAAGTTATTTTTGGCACCCTGCATTCGACGAATATCCGGTAGTTGGAGTTACATGGGTACAAGCAAATGCTTTTTGCATCTGGAGAACAGAATTATTCAACAATTATTTAGCAAAAAACGGACAATCTTTTGTACAGGATTACAGATTACCAACCGAATCAGAATGGGAATATGCCGCTCGAGGCGACTTAGATTTGGCTCCATATCCATGGGGTGGTCCTTATACAAGAAATAACAAAGGTTGTTTTATTGCCAACTTTAAACCCCTTCGAGGTAACTACGGTTCGGATGGTGGTATCAGAACACTATCTGTAGCAATGTATGCACCAAACGGTTACGGATTATATGATATGGGAGGCAATGCAGCAGAGTGGACATCAAATGCCTTCGACGAATCCTCGTACTCCTTTACACACGACCTAAATCCGGATTATACCTATAACGCCCTAAAAAGCGACCCTGAAGTTCTAAAAAGAAAAGTAATTCGCGGCGGTTCATGGAAAGATATTGCCTACTATATGCAAACAGGAACAAGAACTTATGAATATCAAGACACCGCAAAATCGTATCTGGGTTTTAGATGTGTACGTTCTTTTATGGGAAGGGATATTTTTGATTATGCCGGAATGGGCGGAGCACAATAAAAAATATTTTCAAAAAAAAACATTAAATTTTCATTTAATGTTTTTTTTTGTCTATTATTTTTTCTAATTTTAATTGCTGAAAACACTTAAAAATAAAAACGTTAATTATGGGACTAGCAGAAATCACTCAGAGCCATGCATTTAAAAATATTATGGCCAAGGTTTACGGTATTGGTGCAGCAGTTGTAATCATCGGTGCCCTTTTTAAAATCATGCACTGGCCAGGTGCAAGCGAAATGCTTATTCTCGGGCTAGGCACAGAAGCAGTAATCTTTTTCGTATCCGCATTTGAACCGCTTCACGAGGAAGTTGACTGGAGTTTAGTATATCCAATCCTTGGCGGAGCATCAAACGACGACGAAATAGCACTACCGGATCCAGTTGTTGCCGGTAAAGGAGGCGGTGTATTAAATGTTCCGCAAACCGAGGCACTTGAAAAATTCAATAATATGCTTGACAAAGCAGGTCAGCAAGGACTATTCGAAAAATTTGGTCAAAGTTTAAGCGACCTGAATAGCAAAGTAGCTCAAATATCAGATATATCAGATGCAGCACTTGCTACAAACGAGTATAGCCAGAATATGAAAACCGCTGCAAAATCAGTAGAAAATTTCTCCAATAACTATCAAAAATCAGTTGAGTCAATTACAGAATCAGCCCAACATCTATCTGATACATACAAACAATCGGCAGAAACTATCAGCTATAATTTGGATAATCTGTCTGATTCTTACAGCAAAGCCACAGTAAAAGTAAACGAAGGAAACGAAGAATTAGCCAATGCTTACAAGAGATTAACCCAAAGCATGGATCTTGATTTTTCTGAATTAAAAGCAGGTAATGGAGAATACGGAACTCAGATAGCCAATTTAAATAATAACCTTACCGCACTTAATGCAATTTTCGAACTACAACTCAATGAAGCTGATCTTGACAAAATGATGGAAGATTTAAATAAATCAGTAACTGAATCAAATAAATACGCTACTGAAATCACCAAACTGAGAGAGAATCTGCAATCACTAAATACAATTTATGGCAATATGCTTTCTGCCATGTCATATAAAGGATAATAACTAAACAAAAACCATCATTATGGGACACGGAAAAGAAACCCCGAGGCAGAAGATGATTGGTATGATGTACTTAGTACTTACCGCCCTTCTGGCACTAAATGTGTCGGCGGAAATTCTAAACGCATTTATACTGGTCGACGAAAGCCTCAGAAAATCATACTCAGGAATTGATAAAAAGAACGATGCTGTTTATGCGAAATTTGATGAAGCCATGAATGATCCATCACAGAAACCAAAAACTGAACCATGGAAAAAAGAGGCAGACAGAATTCGTATACTTACCGATACATTGTTCAACTATATTGATACCTTGAAAAACAGAATGGTATTTGCCGCTGAAGGTGCAGAATCTGAATACCTTGCGCACGGAGGTGATCCACAACACCTAATGGCTAAAGATGAGAATAACGTAGGAGGTCAAATTATGCTTTTACAAAAAGGAGCAGATGTGCTAAAAGCCATGATTAATTCTTACGACTCTACCTTAGTGAATACAATCATCAGAACGGCGCCTCAAGGAGATACATCGAAATATCGTTCAATAATTACCAGCATCGAAGGTTCTTTAAAAACAGACTCTATAAAAGGACACGAAAGAATGGTATCATGGCAATACGGATACTTTGATCAATTGCCATTGGCAGGTGTGTTAACTATGCTATCTAAAATACAAACCGACATAAAAAATGCCGAATCAGATATCTTAAACTATTTGTATTCTCAAATTGATGCCGGTTCGTTTAAATTTAATAAACTGGAAGCAATTGTTAATGCTCAATCGAATTATGTTCTAAAAGGTAATAAGTATCATGCAGAAGTATTTATTGCAGCCAGCGACTCTACAACAGAATTGGAAATACTCCTTAACGGTAGTTCAAAACTGCCAATTGTAAACGGAAAAGGTATTTACGATATTAGCCCAAGCAGCATTGGATTTGCTAAATGGGGTGGCGTTATCAAAATGGAATCTCCAGTCTCGGGAGAAATTTTGCAGTTCCCATTTAATGCAGAATATCAGGTTGCAGAATCGGAGTTAATTGTATCTCCCACACAAATGAATGTGTTCTATATTGGCGTTCCAAATCCAGTAGAGGTTTCAGTTGCCGGTGTTCCTGCTGATAAAGTTATTGCATCGATTACAGCCGGAAATTCCATCCGAAAAATAAAAGGCAGTCAACACGTTATAGATGTAAAAAAACCAGGTACAGTACAAGTTTCTGCCAGTGCTAAATTCGACGATGGAACTACAAGAAATATGGGCAGTAAAGAATTTAGGGTAAAACGAGTACCCGACCCAGTAGGTAAAGTAGCCGGCCAAACCGGTGGAAACATTGCCCGAAATTTACTGCTTACTCAACAAGGAGTAGTTGCCGACCTAGAAAACTTTGACTTTAACATGAAGTTTACTGTAGTATCCTTCGTTGTTTCAGGTACGGTTCAGGGATACGAAGAAGAAGCGACATCAAACAGCAACAGATTTACCAGAGAGCAGCTTGATATTATCAAAAAAGTATCTAGCGGTAAAAAGGTTTATATTGAAAGAATAAAAGTAAAAGCACCAAACGGAGAAGTACGCGATTTGCCTTCTGCCATTGCTTTCAAAATAAACTAATTTAAAACAATATATATTAAGCAAACCCACAAAAAATTGTGGGTTTGTTTTTTTTCATACAATATTCAATTGCATAATTCGTTTTAATACCAAATTGAATTCTTATTTTAGTACTTTTGCAAAAAGATTTGTTTCAAAGAGAATCATTTCAGGCATAAAATAAATATAATATTGTAGCACAGACATAATTGAAAAAACGATGAAAAAGTTAGTAGTAATTACCTTATCTGCCTTTGCAGTATTTGCCTTTGTAATGCCCAAAAAGGTTAATGCACAGGTTCTTGATGCCAGCTTCAAGCAAGAAGTTTATCCGAAAACCCATATTCCAAAAAAAATTCCTGCACCAGAACAATTTGTGCGAGAAGCAGATGTAATGTGGTCGAAAACTATTTGGCGTAAAATTGACCTCAGAGAAAAAATTAATCATCCACTCTTTTACCCCGACGAAGGTCCAATGGGTACAAGGATGAGTTTAATAGATTTACTGCTTTGGGCCATTGATAATGGAGAGCTTCAAGCATATAAAACAGGCGAAATAAATGAATTTAAACTTCCTATTACCATAAAAGAAATTCAAGAGAGGATGGGTGCCAAAGAAGTTGAAACCATGCGCGAGAATATCGAAACAGGTGTTATGGAAAAAGTGAAGTACATGGAAGAAGCCAAATCTAACCAAATTACTGAATATTTAGTAAAGGAAGTATGGTATTTCGACAAACAGCGCTCTGTAATGGACGTTAGGATTATTGGTCTTTGTCCGATTAGAAATTTTTATAAAGAAGACGATATCGATAAAGAAGATATTAAAAGAACCCAATTATTCTGGATATATATGCCGGAAGCGAGAAGGATTATGGCGAATCATGAGGTATACAATCCAAACAATGATATTCAAGGCCTTACATTCGATGATATTTTTCTAAAAAGATTATTCAGTAGTTATATCGTTCAGGAATCGAACGTATTTAATAATCGAAGGGTAGAAACCTACAATCTTGGTGTAGACCAACTATTGGAAGCTGAGAGAATACAAGAAAAAATTCGTAGCTATGAATTAGATTTATGGCAATACTGAACAAAAATTATAAAAAAAAACGTTCCGCATTTTGCGGAACGTTTTTTTTTATAATAAATATTCTTTCTTAAGGTTTTTAATATCATTCACAATTTGCTTTATATTTTGCTCCTCTTGTTTTCGGCAAACCATTATAACATCTTCGGTTTCAACAAAAATATAATTCTTTAAACCATCAAGAATAACGGTTTTTTTTCCGGTAACAATGGCAACTGTGTTTTCAACCTGATAAGTTAATATTTCTGGTGAATTAAGCACATTGTTGTCCGAATTTCGCGATGAATTGTCAAAAAGCGCACTCCATGTACCCAAATCGCTCCATCTAAAATGGGCTTCCATCACATAAACATTGTCAGCATGTTCCATCACTCCATAATCAATAGAAATCGAAGGGCTGGTACTGTATATTTTCTCCAGCAAAGCTTCATCAGTAAAATTACTAATTGATTTGAATGTTTCAAAAATATCTGGCTGAAACTGGCGAAAAGCTCTATTTATAGAATCTAAACTCCATAGAAAAATACCTGAATTCCAAGTAAATTCACCACTCTTTAAAAACATTTCGGCCACTTCCCTATTTGGTTTTTCAGTAAAGGTTTTCACTTTATAAATATCACCCACATTATTTGCATCCGCCTGAATATATCCATATCCGGTTTCAGGTCTGGTGGGCTTAATCCCCAAAGTAAGTAAGGCGTCGTTTTTACTTACAAACTCAATTCCATCGAGAATGGTTTTCTCAAAAACATCCATATCCGGAATAAAATGATCGGCCGGAGTAACCACTATTTTTGCATTTTTGTTCTTACGCTCAATAAATGCGTTTGATAAAGCAATACAAGGAGCAGTATTCCTGCGCATTGGCTCAGCAAGTATATTTTCAGCCGGAAGTTCGGGCAATTGCTCTTTTACAATTTCCAAATAAATATCTGAAGTAACAACCAAAATATTCTCTGCCGGGGCAATATTTCTAAATCTTTTGTAAGTAGATTGTATTAGCGTTTCTCCTATTCCTAAAATATCAAGAAATTGCTTGGGTTTAGCTGTTCGGCTATAAGGCCAAAAGCGGCTTCCAATTCCACCAGCCATTATTACCACAAAATTATTGCTCATTATTTTAAGTTTTTAGTAATTATATCGAAACCTGTGTAAGGGACTAAAACTCTTGGAATACGGATACCTTCTGATGTTTGATTATTTTCGATAATGGCAGCAAGAATTCTCGGCAAAGCCAATGCACTACCGTTAAGTGTGTGTGCCAGATTGGTTCGCTTAGAGTCAAGATCGCGGTATCGCAGCTTTAATCTATTGGCTTGATAAGATTCAAAATTTGAAACTGAACTTACTTCGAGCCACTTTTCCTGAGCGGCAGAAAAAACTTCAAAATCGTAAGTTAGTGCCGATGTAAAGCTCATATCCCCACCACAAAGCTTAATAATTCGGTAAGGCAATTCTAATTTTGTAACAAGCTGCTCCACATGATTAACCATGCCTTCGAGGCTCTCATACGATTTTTCAGGATGCTGAATTTGCACGATTTCCACCTTATCGAACTGATGTAAACGGTTAAGCCCTCTTACATCTCTTCCCCAAGCGCCGGCCTCCCTTCTAAAACACGGACTGTAAGCGGTATACTTTAACGGAAAATCTTTTTCATCCAGGATAACATCCCTAAAAATATTGGTAACAGGTACCTCTGCCGTTGGAATTAAATAAAAATTATCAACAGTTACATGATACATTTGACCTTCTTTATCGGGAAGCTGTCCGGTACCAAATCCAGATGCTTCGTTCACCATAAATGGCGGAATCACCTCGTCGTATCCAGCGTTTCTTGCTTCATCCAGAAAAAAGTTGATCAGAGCACGTTGTAATCTGGCTCCGGCCCGCTTATAAACAGGAAATCCGGCTCCGGTAATTTTATTGCCTAAATCAAAGTCTATGATGTCATATTCTTTGATGATATCCCAATGAGGCTTAGCGCCTTCGTATAAAACAGGCATTTCGCCACCGCCCCTGATAAATAAGTTTTGCTCGGGGGTACGTCCATGTGGCACGGTATGATGCGGCATATTGGGCATTTGCACAAGAATATCGTGTATCATGGATTCTACTTCGGATAACTGAATGCGCATTTTTTTAGATTGTTCGCTAAGCTCTGTAGCATTCTGCTTGGCATTTTCAGCTTCATCTGATTTTTTGGCTTTAAAGAGTAACCCAATTTCTTTAGATAAATTATTTAGTTCTGAAAGTGTATTATCAAGTTCAGTCTGAATTTTCCGACGTTGTTCGTCTTGTTCCAGCAATTGAGCCACTAGTTTGGTGGCATCAAAATATTTTACTTTAAGCGCGTCTATAACCTTTTCGGGGTTTTCTCTCACAAAATTAATGGTAAGCATATAGTTTTTGTTTATCGGGCTAAATTAAAAAAAAAACTCCCTGCATTAAAGAAAGCAGAGAGTTTTTTGAAAAAAATTATCTTTTGAATAGAAAATTAAATATTTTCAAAAGGAATAACAGAAATGTAAGAACGGTTATCCTTCTTCTTTTTGAATACTACGGTTCCATCTATCAAAGCAAAAATAGTATGATCTTTTCCTAAACCAACATTTTCGCCTGGATGATGAGTGGTACCTCTTTGACGCACCAAAATATTTCCTGCTTTGGCTTTTTGTCCACCAAAAATTTTAATGCCTAGTCGTTTACTTTCCGATTCGCGTCCGTTTTTGGAACTACCAGCGCCTTTCTTATGTGCCATGCTATAATTTCTTTAAGTTTATGCTACAATATCTTCAATAAGTATCTGTGTAAATTTTTGACGGTGGCCGTTGCTTTTTTGATAGCCTTTACGTCTTTTTTTCTTGAACACGATTACTTTGTCTCCTTTAAGATGACCGAGTACTTTGGCCGTAATTTTTACACCTTCAACATTTGGTTTTCCAATTTTTACCACTCCTTCGCTATCGAGCAGCAATACATTACTTATTTCAAAACTGGCTCCCTCTTCTTTACCCAGCTGATGTACAAAAATTCGTTTATTCTTCTCTACTTTAAACTGCTGACCAGCAACTTCTACAATTGCGTACATAATTAAGTGTTTTTAAATATTATTTACCAGGTGGAAACATCGTAAGTTTCACTTTTTTACCCGCATAAAATTTCGGTTGGCAAAGATATGAATATCATTTTTTTTTTACAAATTTTTTTTGAATCTTATTTTATTCCAGTTGCTTCTATAATTGATTTTATTATCCGCGAAGTACCCATCGTAAAATAATGAATATTTGAACAGCCAAAGTTATATAAATCTTCGGCCTGTTTAACGGCCCATTCGATTCCGGCCTTTTCAATATCCAGTTTTTGTGAATATTTTGATAGATTACTAACCAATTCTTGAGGAATATCGATAAAAAAACTGGAAGGCAAAGTGTAGAGTTGACCTAAAGCTGTAATAGGCTTTATTCCAGGAATAATGGGAACGTTTATTCCGGCTTTTCTACATTTTTCAACAAAATTGTAAAACACCTGATTATTAAAAAACATTTGAGTGATAATAAATTTAGCTCCTGCATCAATTTTGCGCTTTAAATTCTGAAGGTCGTATTCGGCATTTGGAGCTTCGAAATGCTTTTCGGGATAACCCGCCACACCAACTGTAAAATCAGTGGTGGTGCTATTTAAAAGTTCGTCGTCGTTATATATGCCTTTATTTAGCTTAAGAATTTGGTCAACAAGCTCACTTGCAAAATGGTGTCCGTCTGCTTCGGGTTCAAATCTGGTTTCAAATTTGGCTGGGTCGCCTCTAAGCGCCAAGATATTGCGTATTCCGAGAAAATGTAAATCAATCAAGGCATTTTCGGTTTCTTCGCGACTAAATCCACCGCATATCATGTGCGGCACTACCGTAATATTATACTTATATTTAATGGCTGCCGAAATTGCAACTGTTCCCGGTCGCTTATGGATGGTTTTCTTTTCGATAAATCCATCTTTTCTTACTTTATAAGCAATTTCTTCCCGGTGGTAGGTTACACTTATAAAGCTGGGCTTATATTCCACCAATGGATCGATAGCATTATAAATTAGCTCTATATCCTTCCCTTTGGGTGGTGGTAATAGTTCAAAAGAAAACTGTCTTTGACTTGTTCTACCAAGTTTTTCGAGAAATGAATCCATAGTAATTCGAAAAAAAGCATTAATTAAACATTTTATAAAAAAACAAACTTTGCCAAAAGACAAAGTTTGCATTGAAACTATTTACAGCAAATGTTATTCGAAATAATTGTGCAACTTACTTAGTCCACATAAAAAAGTGGGGATTATCAACATAAACGTCAATTGCAGAATTATCGAGCAATGCCATCAAGAGTAAAATATTATCGACAAAATACAATACACCGCAGCCCGCTTGTGTAATTATATATACAATAAATACGCCGATTGATGTACCCAAATACAATCGATGAACTCCAAAATTGCCTAAAAATAGACCAAGTACGAATGCAGTGGTTACATTTTTATTGGTAAACTGCGCTTGGTTTCCAATGTTGGCAAAAGAAGCTAAATCAGCAGGTTGATTAGTTTGAAAATCGGTGTATCCCACTTCTTGCGCATTCTCAATTAGCGCATCCAGGTTTGCCAAATCTACATCATAAGTAGCCGAAAATCCTATAAAAGGCAAAATAATCAAAATCAAAGTCAAGAGTTTTTTCATAATTTTCAAGTTTTAGTTCCACATAAAAAAATTAGGGTTATCTACATATTTATCAATAGGTTTATTCTCCAATAGTGCAAACAATAAAACCCCGTAATCTATAATATCAACAATTAAAAAACCACCCAATGTAAAAAAGTATGCAAGAAATGTAGTAAATTCTGTTCCCAAATATAATCTATGAAAACCAACAATAGTGTAAGTTAGCACCCATGCTACAAAAGGATTTTTTTGCTTAATTACAGCATTATCAGCCTGATTAAAAGTCAAATGAATACCTAAATCGACTTCTTCGGCATGTTCAATTAAAGAATCAAGATAAACAAAATCTGCGTTAAAATTTTCCGCAAACAATTGATTAGAAGAAATTAGCACCCAAGCAAACACAAATATTAATAAAAATTTCATTTTCAGAATTTAAATTCAAAGGTAAAAAATCTTATCTTAGCCTCCAATATTTTAATTAAAATAATGAGAATATGAGAAAATTATTTGTGCTTGTTGCCTTCGTTTTTCTATCCATCTCCGGTTACAGTCAGATCTTCAGCACTGGACAAACCTTAAAATCAGGAGCAATGTCGGTGGGTTTAGAGCCTGCAGTTTTTGGTAGCGATTTTGGTTTTTATTTTCACGGCGGTTACGGAATTAGTTCGGGTGCCGATTTAGGCTTAAAACTTGGTTTTGGCCACTATGGCAATGCTTATGTAGAAGGAAATGTTGAATGGGCTCTAATTACGAGCAATCCATATCTATCGGCTAAAACCGGCGCTCATTATAACGGAAATTTTGGATTCGATGGAGCAATGTTGCTTACTTTCCCTGTAAGCAGAGTTTATCTTACCTCCGGTTTAGATGCCAATTTGGACTTTTATAGTGCAGATCAGGATGCTGATGGAAAAGATGAATTACATACAAATTTTCCGGTTTGGATTCCATTTGGCCTCGAAGTGTACGTAAAAAAACAGATGTCGATTATTTTTGAAGCAGAAGTACCTATTAATGGTGGCGGAACATTTGTAGGAGCCGGATTAAGTTTGTACTTTTAGGAAAAAAAACAAAGCATCAATCTACTAAAGCGAATTATCATGAAAAAGACCACTATCTTAAGCCTTATTCTATTTTTTATTTTCAATAGTGGCTATGGATTTACAGAAACCACTGATGTTTTTTATTTAGACGAGGAGAACCTGCAAGAAGAGATGCAAGAACTAAATTTAATTGAATACCAAATAATTAACTCAGGATTATTTGCCGATGCATCTCAAAATACCAGCCTTCCTTTTGAAGGATTTGGTACATTTCAGGAAAACAAAACCATATTGCCACCCTTTGTTTGGGGGTGCTTAGGTGGCCCCATTGGAATGGTGATTGTATATGTTTTATCAGAAAAAGATGGACAGGCAACGATGCGCTCTTTCTGGGGATGTTTGATAAGTAGCTGCATTTGGGGGTCATTCTCGGGTTTTTATACAAGTGGATTTTAGTCTAATTGGCAATAGATTTATTTGTTTATGGCTTAAGGCAGTATTTCTACTACTGCCTTTGTCTGTTTATTCTCAAGATTTTACTCGTATATCCATGGAATATAGCATAAAAATTAAAAATGCTGATGGTTCTTCGTCTATTTCGATGGGCAATATCTATTACGATAAATTCATTGATCAGTTAATTTATACTAATAAATTTCCGGATATTTCAACATGGATTATAAAAGATACAATTGTTTATAGGATTAAAAATAGACAAATAATTGATAAACAAAAAAATATAAGTCTTAATACATTAAGCATATTTAGTTTGGCGATGAACGGTCATTTAAGTGATTTTGGTTTAGCCGAAGCAAAATTTAGTATTAAGGAAGTTGTTAAGCAAAACAATAAAGTAATTACTACTTGGCTGCCTCCTCAGAAATACAGTGCTATAATTGGTAAAGTATTGGTCAGAAATATAGGCAATAGACTTGATGCAATAATTATTGAGGACAAGAACGCAAAAGTAATATCGAAGCAATTTTTTCGGAATTACGAAATTTTTAATGGATTGGCTTTCCCTACTGAATTAGTACAAGTAACTTATGATGCCAAAGAAAACGAAAACTATCAGCTTACTAATTTTAGAAATATAAAAATAAATGATTTTAAGGAGAATTTTTTATACTTTTTTCCTATTGGTAATTAATTTTGCTGCTCATGCGCAAAACATTGATGCAGAAAAATTTAAGCTCGTTTTTCCGCTTCATGTGCAAGACAGGCCAAATTTGTACAAAATAAATACAAGCACCGAACTACAATTTACCGCTTCGCTGCTATTAAAAACTTATAAACTTTTTCTATCGTCGCAAGATGTAGCATCCTGTGCATTTGAACCCTCATGTTCCGAATTTGCCTTTAAAGCAATTGAATCAGAAGGCTTTTTAAAGGGAATAATACTCTCTGCCGACAGATTATCGAGGTGTAACAAGTTTAGCCCTGAAAACTACCTAATAAACGAAATAAACGGCCTATTCATTGATCCGGTTGATAATCATACAACAAAAAAAAATAGCCATAAATAATTATGAAAAAAGCTTTTATTCTGTTTTTTTTTTCGATTTCGGTGAATTTAATGGCACAAACAATGAATATTTTCGACAAGCAAAACACCGAAAATTTTGCCGCCTACCTACAAAATACTGGTCAATTTGCTTTTGCTGCTGAAGAATTTGAGAGATTGCATTTTTTTGACCCACTAAATACATTGTACGCCAAACAATTTCTAAAAAACTACAGGTTAGCTCAACTTACAGATAAAGGGATTGCACGGTATAAGTATTTAACAGACTCGTTAAAAATGGATGAAAGCATAAAAAAAGAATACTACCGTCTTCTAGTCGAGCAACAAAAGTATACAACAGTGTATAGCGATATTATCAATTTTAAACCATTTGATTCAAAAGAAAATATGGAATGGGAGCTTGCCATGCTAATGCTCAACAAAAATTATTCGGAAGCAATAACATTTGCCCAAAATAATCAATATAATTCAAATTCGTTTGAAATATTGATTCAAGATTATCAACAATTACAACAAAAAAATATAGTCATGGCGGCCACATTTTCTGCCATTATTCCGGGAACAGGAAAAATCTATGCAGGAAAATGGAAAGAAGGAATTTTTAGTTTCCTTTTTGTGGGTGCCTCTGCATTTCAGGCCTATAGGGGATTTTCAAAAAATGGAGCGCATAGTCTTTACGGCTGGCTGTTTTCCGGAATTGGAATTAGTTTTTATGCCGGAAATGTTTTTGGGGCAATAGATGCAACCAATAGCTATAATCATGAATTATATGAAAAATACCATCTTAAAGTTACTACTTCTTATTCCTCTCTGCTTTGGCAATAAGCAATTTATGGGGCAAACACTTAAGCAAACAATCATTTTTGCCGACTCTGCCCTACAACAAAACAATGCACCGCTGAGCATAAAATTATATACTCGAATTCTTTATTTTGCTCCGGATAGCCTAAAACCGAAAATTTTCGAAAAATTAGCTTTTGCATATTATAGCGAGAATAAATTTATCGAAGCTGAAAAGTATTTTAAGTTTGCCTCATTCTCCGCAAAAGACAGCACATTAAACGATTTATTACTAAAAATAAGTGCTACTCAGATTCTACAAAAAAAATTTTTACTTGCCCAACAAACACTCTATGCATTGCCCGATTCTTTACCAATATATCAGCAAAGAACAAAAAATTTTCAATTTGGCACACTCAACTTTGGAATTGCAAATTTTATTGAAGCTGAAAAGTATTTTCTAAAAGTTTTGCCAGATTCGAGCAGCCTGGAAAAAGAAAAAATTAAAAGTTATTTTGCAAAAAAGAAATATTTATATCGCCCTAATCCTAATTTGGTTTTTTATTCCAGCCTTTTTGTTCCGGGAAGCGGCCAAATAATAACTGGAGATTATCAAAGCAGCCTAAATTCCATATTTCTGTTAGGTGCATTAAGCGGATTAAGTGTTTTAACGCTTGTAAATTATGGCTTAGCCGATGCAATACTTACCGTTTTTCCATGGTTCTTTAGATATTACCAAGGAGGGGCAATAAAAGCCGAAACCAAAGCTAAAACAAAATTGCAAGAAAATAGAGCATTAATATACCATGAAATAACCAATCTAATGATACCGTATTTACCTCAAGGCAAGCACTAATTGTTCAGTAACCAAAGGCAAAAATTCATATTCTAATTGGTGGATTTTTTGAGCCAAAGTTTCGGCAGTTTCATCAGATTCAATTTGCACTTTGGACTGAAAAATAATTTCGCCCTCATCAAAATGTTCATTCACATAATGTATGGTAATACCAGACTCAATCTCACCGGCAAAAATAACAGACTCGTGCACTTTCATACCAAACATACCCTTTCCTCCAAATTTTGGAAGCAAAGCCGGATGAATATTGATAATACGATTAGGAAACTGGTTGATTATAGAAACAGGCATTAACCACAAAAAACCGGCTAAAACAATAAAGTCAATTTTCTCGTTTAAAAGAGCATTCAGCACAAAATCAGAATTCGAAAAATTATCATGCGTAAAAATTAATGTATTAATTCCATATTTATTTGCTCGTTTAATTACCCCTGCGCTAGGATTATTGGTTAAAAGCAATGAAATTTTTACGTCAGTCGATTCTTTAAAGTATAAAATAAGATTTTCGGCATTCGTTCCGCTCCCTGATGCAAAAATAGCTATACTCTTCATAATCAATAAATAGTGTAGGTAAATAATGCACAAAGATAAAAGTATTATTCTGTATGCATAAGAAATGTGAAAGAATAATTTTTTTTTTATAGTCGAAATATTTTTCTTTGCAACGTTATAGTTAAAAAAAGTATTAAACTTATTGTCAAATTTAATTTTACAACTATGTCAGACATTTCTGCAAGAGTAAAATCTATAATCGTTGAAAAACTGGGAGTAGATGAAAACGAAGTAACTGCTGATGCAAGCTTTACCAACGATTTAGGTGCTGATTCATTAGACACCGTAGAACTTATCATGGAATTTGAAAAGGAATTTAATATTGCAATTCCGGATGATCAGGCTGAAACTATTAGTACAGTAGGAGAAGCCATTAAGTACATTGAAGCAAACGCAAAAGTTTAATTTTAAACACATTTTGGGATGGAATTGAAAAGAGTTGTAGTAACAGGTTTGGGTGCAGTAACCCCCTTGGGATCATCGATTGAAGAATTTTGGAACAATTTGAAAAACGGAGTGAGTGGTGCAGGCCCTATAACCCGATTCAATCCCGAACATTTTAAAACAAAATTTGCTTGTGAAGTAAAAGACTTCGATGCTACAAAATATTTAGACCGCAAAGAGGTTAACAGACTTGACCTCTTTGCGCAATTTGCCTTGGTTGCAGCAGAATTTGCCATGCAAGACTCTGGATTGGATATCACCAAAATAGATAACGATTATGCCGGGGTTATCTGGGGTTCTGGAATTGGAGGCATAGACACCCTAACGCAGGAAGTTAAGGCCTATGTTGCCAGCAACTTTGTTCCAAAGTTTAATCCTTTCTTTATTCCAAAAATGATTTCGGACATTGCCGCCGGACACATTTCCATGCGATACGATTTCAGAGGCCCAAACTTTGCCACTGTTTCAGCTTGCGCATCTGCCAGCCACGCCATTATCGATGCCTATACATACATTACCCTAGGCAGAGCTAAAATAATGATTACAGGTGGATCAGAAGCATCAGTAAACGAAGCAGGCGTTGCAGGTTTTAATGCCATGCGTGCCATCTCAACCCGAAACGATGAGCCACACCGAGCTTCTCGCCCCTTTGATGTTGATAGAGATGGTTTTGTTATGGCAGAAGGTGGCGTTGCTCTGATTCTTGAAGAATATGAACACGCAAAAGCCCGTGGAGCAAAAATGTATGCTGAAATTGTTGGCGTTGGAATGACAGCCGACGCACACCACCTTACTGCACCGCATCCGGAAGGTAGAGGAGCGGCTAAAGTAATGCAATTTGCTATTAAGGATGCCCAGCTTGATCCTACAAAAATTGATTATATCAATGTGCACGGAACATCTACCCCCTTGGGTGATATTTCGGAAACAACGGCAATTAAAACAGTTTTTGGGGAGCATGCTTACAAAGTATCTATAAGCTCTACAAAGTCTATGACTGGCCATTTACTGGGTGCTGCCGGTGCAATCGAAGCTCTTGCTTCCATTTTAGCCATACTGCACGATACTGTACCTCCTACTATTAATCTGGAAAATTTAGATCCTGCTATTGATGCAAATCTCGACCTTACTCCTTTGGTTGCTAAATCGAGAAACATTGATTACGCAATGAGTAATACTTTTGGGTTTGGTGGACACAATGCTTCTATTATTTTAAAAAAAATGAAGTAAATTGCGCGACTTAGTTCGTTCTATTAGGAACAAGTTTTCCGGAAAAAACCATTACAAAAAGAAGTTACAGAAACTTCTTGGCTTTAAGCCTGGAAATGTGAATGTGTATATGCAGGCGTTTACGCATCGTTCGGCTATTGGTGTAAAAAAAACAAAAGTTGAAAACAACGAGCGACTTGAATTCTTAGGCGACTCTATTTTGGATGCCATTATTAGCGATTATCTTTTCACAAAATATCCAGATGCAGACGAAGGTTTCTTAACCAATATGCGTTCGAAAATTGTGAATGGTAAAAAGCTTACAGAACTAGCCATTCATATTAACCTGCCCGAATATTTGCTATTTAATATTCAGAATTTCCCAAACAGAAACAACCTTTACGAAGACAGTTTTGAAGCTTTAATTGGAGCAATTTATATTGACAAAGGTTATGAAAAAGCAGAAAAATTTGTAAAATCAAAAATTCTTGCTAAATTAGTAGACTTTAAAGAATTAGAGAATACCGATTTAAATTTTAAAAGTCAGTTAATTGAATGGGCGCAAAAAAACAAAGTCAAAATCGAGTTTTCCACTTTAAAACACGACCAAGACGATAAAATTTTTGTCTCTAAAATCAAACTGAACAATAAAAACTATGGTATTGGATTTGGTGCCTCAAAAAAACAAGCTGAACAAAAAGCAGCTAAAGAGGCTCTTGATAAAATAGAAAACGAATGGCAAGAAGAAATTGAAATCGAATAATCTTAAAATACTTGATGAAAAGGACACTGAATCTGCAAGATGGTTTGCAATTATCTCTCAGTTAAAACCTTATGCCCTTATCTGGGCGATTAACAAACATACTTCTTTTCAGTTTAAGCCTGGTGATTTTTTTTATAATGAAACCATTTTCCCAAAATATTGTTATCACAATTCTGCTACGCATATTGATTTTACTATTTTTGTAAACAAAATGGAGTCGGGTGTACTTCTAAAAGATTTGAAAAATACCGACTATTTGCTCAAAATTCGCGAATGCAGAGATGATATTGAACTCAGCAATTTCCTTTCAAAATTAAAAAGAATTAATGAAATAAATGGTGTTACTCCTGTTGCTTTTGACAGACTTAAAAAAGACAAAAAAACCTTTCTTCAATTAAATATTTAGCTCAGAACTTCATAATCTACCTTTTTAACCCACATTACATCCAAAAAGTTAATAACTGTTAAATATGGATCTAAAATACATAATTTTTAGTTAAAAAGGAGTTTTTTAGTGAGATTTAAAATTGTATTTGCTTGA
>DYOH01000062.1 GCA_020720625.1 Acetofilamentum sp.
GTCTAAAAACCCTGCCAGCGTTGATTTTTATAAAATGCTGTAACTGTACTAAACTGTTTATAAATCAATTAAGAAAATGCTGGCAGGGGTTTTAGACTAGACTCAATAATGCTTTCCAAAATTTGGTCTATCACAGGGAGTTTTACTCCGTGTTTGTTGAGCACAAATTGTACTAAATTTTCATCGCTTTGGCGTATGCCTTTTAAAATATGTGCATTTTCGATGCTTTGTTGGCCATTTTGTTGTACTATCTGTACGGCATTTTGCATGGCTTCTTGCGCCTTAAGCGTATAATTATTTAAATTCATGGCTTATATTTTGGGTTTTAATTGAGTGTGCGACAAAAAATCGACCAAAGAACAATTATGCGTTTTTTACTGTAATTTTGTCAGTACACTTATGTTTTCTACTGATTATTAGTATTTTGGTTGTGCGACATTTTGTCGTTGTTTTGTGGGTTATACTATAGCATGGCGCGCAGGCAGAATGAAAAAGTTTAGGATTTTTATTCTTCGAAAACAATGGCTTCATAGGTAAATAATTCGGCATTTTTCCAGCCATCTTTGCCTATTTGCGCTTTATAAGCAGCGCAATACTCAACAAATTTTTGCTTATCCCAATTATTTTCGGTGGCTACCTGTGGCAGTAGTGTACCGGTGAAATGTCCTTTTTTAATATATATGCCATGTTTCCCAATCGTTAGCTCAGAGAGCGAATTTATTTGTTTTAAGGGGCTTAGAACCGAAATTTCGATTCTAATGTTTTTCAGTTCGGCATATTCTACCGGATTAAATCTGGTATCTTCTGTTGCGGCGGCTATGGCCATTTCCTGAACAAGCTCGAACAGTGGAATCTTTGAAACAAACCTTCCTATGCAGCCACGAAGTTCTTTTTCGTTGTGTAGGCTCACAAAAGCGCCGGAGTGGCTATTTAATTCTTCTTCAGCGAAGTGCAGTTTAATGTTTGTGCTGAGTTTAAGGTAGTGGTCTAATGTTTTGCGGGCCGTAAAAAGCAACTTTTGTTTGTGCTCCGGCAATAGTGAGAATTGGTTCATCGTTTTTATGGATTGATATTTACGGTAAGTTACTATATTTTTACCAAAACTGCAATGTGTTTTATTCAGGTTTGTGGTATAAACATCACAATTTTTTGATTTTTCGCTGTCTTCGATTGCTATCAATACCTGTAGTTTTTTGAATAATAATTTTAAGGCACTTCGTTTTTAATTTTTTTTTGAGCTTCTTTGGCAGAAAATGTAGTTCGGCTTATTTCGAAAATTCTATTTCGGGAATCTTGCATGGGGCTTGATATTCTGCATTTGTGTTAATAAACAGAAATGTTTAAGAATATTGCAGGTTAAAATTCTAGGGGAAGATGCAGGTTTTAAGGCAATATTGCGGCTATAATATCGAAGCTAAAGTTTAGGCACTCGAAATAAGCCAATTGAAATGCAAAATTTTGTGCTATTCTATGTATCGGTGTGGAATGATAATGGCAACAGTTAATCCCATTTGACCGAAAAAGCCTAGCAAAATGGCTTTCCAAACAAAATGCCTTTTATGAAGGGTGAGTAAAAATGAACTAATGAAAAATGCAACCCTACTTACATAGAAGGAATATTCAATTAAAGGAAAAAAAATGTAGGTTGATGAAGATGGAAGACGGATGATGTTGTCCATATTTAATAAGAACAACGAAATTGATGTAATTAACAGTAAATGAGTAACTATCGCTATTGCACCACTAATAAAACTTATTCGTAATAGTTTTTCCATTATTTATTCAATTGTATTCAAATATACTATTCTTTTTTTAATTGAAGAACGATTATGTGAATGTTTATTAAAAAAAAATGGCAAAATTCAGACCAATTGTAAAAATTTGTATTTTAATCCGGAATAAAAAAATGAAGCTGATTAATTTTTTTGATTATCAGCTTCATTAATAGCGTTATGACTTGGAATGTTATTTGAAAATAAAACTACCGGCTTTCCATTCGCCGTTTTTCACAGTACCATCTGCCTGAATGTATTTTCCCTGACCGTCGGCTGGTTTTCCATCCACAAAATTTCCTTCGTATCGATTTCCGTCTTTGTCAATAATGGCTCCTTTGCCTTCTTGCTTGTTGTTTTTGAATTCGCCCTCATATTTTTTGCCATCTGTATATGTTAAAGTTGCTACTTCCCCTGCTTTGGTTTCTCTGGAGTTATCGTAATAAGGGCCTTCGTAAATATTTCCATTTTCGAATTCAAAAATGGCTTTCTCTCCGGGTTTAGTTTGTCTAGCGTTGTTTTCGAAGTTTCCGATATAGGTGCCAATTACTGCGCCCGATTTGGCTGTGGTAAGCAGTCGGCCTTGTCCTTGTGCTTTATTGTTTACCCAGGCACCTTCGTAAACCCATCCATTGGCGTAGGTCATTTTACCCTGGCCATTTTTTGTATTGGCAGTAAAATCTCCATCGTAGAGTCCATTTTTATCTTTTAATACTCCTTTTCCTTCCATCGAATTTTCAACAAAATCTCCTTCGTAGGTAGTTTCTGCATCAATAATAAGTTTGCCTTTACCATTCATTTTATTGTTAATCCAACCGCCTTCATAAATGTATCCGTTCGGCAGCACTATGCTCATTGTTCCTTCAACGGGTTGATCGTTTTCGAATGTTCCGTCAAAAATTTTTCCGTCGGAGTATTCGAGTTTGCCTTTTACAAGTTTTCCCTCGTGCTGTTCGCCAGTAAAAATATCGCCTGTAAGCATTTTGTAAACTCCGTTAAACATCAGGTTTTCTTTCCATTCGCCTTCGAAAAATTCGCCATTAAAAAAAGTCATTTTTCCTTGGCCTTGCATTTTGTCGTCAACAAAATTTCCTTCGTAGGTATTTCCGTCTATGGAGTCTTTCCCGAATCCATTTTTCATATCGTTTTTCCAATCGCCAATGTATTGTCCGCTTCCTTTGTAGATATATGTACCTTTACCATCTCTTTTTTTATCTACAAAACTACCTTTATAAATATCCCCGTTTTCGTACACAAATTCTCCTTCGCCGTTTTTGCAATTTCCGTTTACACATCCGGTTTCTTGCGCATTTGTAAAATAACTCATTCCTGCAATGGCTATGAGCATGACCAACAATCGTTTCATATTCATCTTTTTAATAATTGATTAGTAAATATTTATTTAGTTGTTCTTTTTATTTAGTTTAATGCTTTATTTTTTTGAGTAAAATACTCATTAGTGCTTATTCTTTCGTTGTTTTTGTAAATCACAATAAATGCATGGGGAAAATTTTCCTGTACTATTTTGTTTTTGATTTTGAGTGTTTCTTCATAATTCTCAAAATATCCTATTATATATTTATACATTTGCTCTTCTCTAATTTCTAACGGAATCATTCCCAGCGTTTTAAGCTTCTCGTTATTTATTGGAATAGAAAGTGCCGCAATTTGTACACCAAATTTATAAATGCCTGTTTCTTTTGCACTAATTACAGGTTTTTCTTGTTTGTTATGGGCGTATAGTAATATTGTTTCTTCAATCCATTGGTTATATCCAATTTTGAAAGGTAGTTTTTTGTTATTGGCTGCGAGATTTTTTAAATCTGCCTGGAAACCATAAGGAAAACTTTTGGTTGTGGCAGTATATTTACCATAGGCATCAACAGAAAATTGTTTTTGAAGTTGTGCCAAAGGGATACCGGAGTCGTCCTGAAAAATATCGCTGCTTTGATTTAGAATAAAATCCCTGTGGACAGTAAATTCTTTATCAAATAGAATATAAGATGCCGATTTCATATAGGTATGAAAGGGTTTTTGCTTACTTAAAAAAAGTTGATATGCTTTTTCTTTTTCTAAGGCTTGATTGGCCAGATTTTGTTTGAAATATATTAATTCTTTTGATTTATTTTCGTTGGTTATAAAAGAAATTCGCAAGGCTGTTGCCTGTTTTGGTGCACATTTTGCCAGATTTCCTTCGCTACTTAGGCTCAGAAATTCTATTTGTTCTATTTGCATGTCGAGTTGTGCCAAAAAGAGCAAAAATAAATGTACAACGCCATCTAAATCCGATTGTTTAAAATCTTCTGTCATTTGTTTGGTTACAAAATATCCTGCCTTATGCAGATACCTTAAAGCCTGATTTAGTTGCTTGAGATAATTTATCCACTCTTGGTCATTATTTATTGTTGGTATAGTTCCAATATTTTCGAGCCCTGCAAGTATATATTTTTCCGAATTTGGGTAAATGGTTTGGACAAACAAAAAATCGGGGCCGCCAAAGGGGTAATAAACTGTGCTTGTACTTTTTCTGAAAGTAAAATTTTGTTGTATCAGCCATTCGTCGAAAGGATTGATAATTTTGCTTTGTAAGATTTGCCAATCGCTATTTACTTTTTCCAACTGCGAGATATATGCCGGAGATTGAATTAGTTTTCCTTTTAAAGTTTGAATTAGTTTATTGGATTTTGCTGTTTCGTCTTGGCTAAATGCTATGTAGCTA
The DNA here is from genome assembly GCA_020720625.1 of Acetofilamentum sp. GTDB lineage: Bacteria > Bacteroidota > Bacteroidia > Bacteroidales > DYOH01 > DYOH01. The sequence goes on from DYOH01000062.1 coordinate 4,492, forward strand.
AGAAAAAACTGGAGAAAAATGAGCAGATAAAACGATTTGATTCTCATTTTATAAAAACTTAGAAATATCGGGAAAAATTTCACTGGCCTTATTTTTTAATTCGTTTTGTGCAATAGTTTCTGCTTTTGTTGTTGCATTGTTTAGCTCTTTTAATAGTATATTTTCGAGCTCTTCTTTTGTCATTACTTGATGCTCATGGATACTAATGGATTGAATTTCTTTATTCGCATTAAGTTTTATTTCTTTTCTTCCACAGGCACTTTTGTGCTCAATAATAATATTTTCGAGTGTTGTTTTCGAAGTGCTCATAATATTTTGCGCTTCTTTAAGCTTATTAAATATGTCGCCAAACATTTTTTTCTTTTTTTGCAAAAATAAAAAAATAGCTTTACCAGAAAAATTATTAATGAATAACGAAAGTTTTCGTTTTTTTTTGTATAAGTCTCAAATGTAAACAGCCGGTGGTTTTCCGGCTGTTTCGAAACTTAATTTTAGTTTTATTTATTCTTTTAAGAAGCGTTCGGCATCTAAAGCTGCCATGCATCCGGTTCCAGCTGCTGTAATTGCCTGACGATATATTGGATCTTGCACATCGCCACAGGCAAATACGCCAGGAAGATTAGTTTTGGTGCTTCCTTTTATCGTTTTTATGTAGCCAATTTCGTCTGTTTCTATCCATGGAGTAAATATATCGGAATTTGGTTTATGTCCTATGGCCACAAAGAAACCGTCGATATTGATTTTTACTTCCTGTTCGTCTGGTTCGCCTGGTTTTTTAAGTAGAATTGCACCGTTTACGGCCGAATTACCAACTATTTCTTTTGTTTGATGTTCAAATAAAACTTCAATATTGGGGGTATTCATTACCCTGTTTTGCATAGCCTGCGAGGCTCTCAGGTAAGGTTTTCTTACTATGAGGTAAACTTTTTGTGCTAGTCCGGCCAAATATGTAGCTTCTTCGGCGGCTGTATCTCCGCCACCAACCACTGCTACTGTTTTACCTTTATAAAAAAATCCATCGCAGGTAGCGCAGGCTGAAACGCCGGCACCCTTAAATTTTTCTTCTGATTCTAAGCCAAGGTATTTTGCTGTTGCGCCTGTGGCAATGATAATGGTTTCGGCTTCGATAAGTTTTTCCTCGTCTATTACTACTTTGTAAGGGCGTGAACTTAAATCTGCAGATGTGGCCATTCCCCAGCGAATGTCGGAACCAAATCTCTCGGCCTGTGCTTTTAAATCTTCCATCATAACGGGGCCGGTAACGCCTTGCGGATATCCGGGGAAGTTTTCAACCTCTGTGGTGGTAGTCAATTGTCCACCGGGTTCCATTCCCTGATACATTACTGGTGTAAGACCGGCTCGTGCGGCATAAATAGCAGCAGTGTATCCTGCAGGACCTGAACCTAATATAAGGCATTCAATTTTTTCGGTTTCGCCTTTTATTTCTTTCTTTTCTGTTTTGGAATCTACATTTAATGGCTTAAAAAAATCCATGTTGATAGTTTTTAGTTTTTATCCTTTTATCAATTTGTATACCAATGCAAATTTGTCAGGTTTTTTTGCGATTATTTTGACAAATATTGTTTCCTTTTCTTTTTTTTAGACAAATTTTGCTGCAAAAAATTCAATTTGTAAATTCCGTTTTGTGAATATCTCAATTTTTTGTTAGTTTTGATTTTGAATAATAAAAAAACCTAAGCACTATGAAACGTTTAATTTCCTGGCATGACAGTTTTTCAGTTAATAATGTTGTGATTGATAATCAACATAAAAAACTGATTGATATTATTAATAATTTTTATGAGATTGTTAGGTCCAGCTCCGATAAAAATGAGATTGCAAGAATTTTCGATGAATTAAAAAGTTACACAAATTATCATTTTAAAGCAGAAGAGAGCATGTTGGAGAAAGTAAATTATGTGCATCTGGAAAGTCATCAACTGCTACATCAAGGGTTTATAGATAAACTTTTGGAGCTAGAGACCAAATACATGCAAGGAAAGTTTACTGTGAATTCTGAGATGATGGGATTTTTAAGAAATTGGCTTATTGAACATATCATGACAGAGGACAAGCGATACATGAAATTTATTAATGTAAATGAAGAATAGCGTGGTTCTATTTCAAAAACAAGTTGCCAAAAACAAGTTGTAAAGGCTTGATTTTGCTTCGGCAGCTTGTTTCTTCTTTCCAACATTAGCTTTTTTTTACCATCTTATTTTTAATCCTTCCGATACCTGAGCGCTGAGCATTTGTTCATATCTAACCTGGTCGTCGTAAGAAATGGCATTATCTTGTACATTCAAATATTTCAAACTTTTTAATCCGCCAATGGTTTTTGGCAACGATGAAAGTAAGTTATTTTTGCAATTGAGCTGTGTTAGGTTAGTTAGTAGTCCAATGTTTACAGGTAGTTCAATTATTTGATTGTTCGCAAGTTCAAGTATTTGTAAATTTATCAACTCCGATAATTCGGCAGGTAATTGGGTTAGACTGTTATTTCTTAATCTAAGTTCCATCAAATTATTAAGTTTGCCGATTCCCGGAGGTATAGTAACCATGGCATTAAAATTGGCGTTGAGCACCGATAAAAAAGTAAGCTTCGATATTTTTGATGGTAGTTCTTTAATCTGATTATTTTCTATATTTAATTCGCTTAAGTTAATGCATTTGGTAATATCCGATGGTAAAGTTTGCAGGTTATTATTGGACACATTCAAAGTTCTGAGATTAAGCATCAGGCCAATATCTTTGGGCAATGCCAAAAGTTTATTGTTCGATAAATCGGCCGATGATAAGTTACTTAGTTGCACAAATTCGTCGGGAAGTGCGGTAAGTTTATTTTCGCGAAGGTCTATCATTTGCAAAAATTTCAGATTACCAATTTCCTTTGGAATGGCAACTAATTGATTTCCGGATAGATTGAGATAAGGCACATTGGCAAGCTCTCCAATACCCGGGGGTAATGAAACAAGTGCATTGTTTGCCAATTCTAAGATTTGCAGGTTTTGCAGGTAACCAATTTCTAAGGGCAATACCGTAAGTGCATTATCTGATAAATCGAGGGTTTGAATGTTCAATAAATTACCGAAACTCTTGGGTAGTCTTTTTAGTTCGTTTCCCCAAAGTGTAATACTGGTTAACTTGTCGCAATTACCTATATTATCGGGCAATACTTTGAGCAAATTTCCGCCGAGAGCCAGGTTTTCGAGGTTGAGTAAATTGGTAATTCCATTGGGAATGTAGGTAAGCTGATTGCCTTCTAAGTCAAGCATTTTTAGCTCGGTAAGTTTGCCAATGTCTTCGGAAATGCTTTTTAATTGGTTTCCTCCAAGATTTAAGTATTGCAATTTTTTCAACTGAAATATAAAATCAGGCAATTCGGTAAGATTATTTTTCCATAAGTCGAGCGATTGAAGATTTTTAAATTTGGCTATTTCTTCGGGTACTTTGGTTAATCCTCTGTCGTCGAGTGTTAATTTGTATACCTGAAGCGGATTTTTCATGGCATCTTCTATAGAAAGATAATCTTTGGCTGATGATAGTTTTTCGTCGCTCAAAAGCAATTCTTCCTGAGCTTTTATGTCCGCAAAATTAAAAACCAGGATAAGTAATATGATAATGCTTTTATAACTATTCATAGTAAACTAAATTTTTTAGTAAACGAAGATATGTATTTTTTGTTTCTTTTTCTATAAAAATTCAAATTCCGTACCAATTTATATTATTTTTTTTAATCGGAATTGGGTTTTGTATTCTTTTCCATCTCGAAAATAAGAGATATTAATTTTTTTATTGTCGTAAGATTGAAATAGCGAATTAATATCGTCTAAGCTTAGTTCTGTTGCTTTTTTTCCATTAAGAAAATGAATTTGGTCGCCTTCCATTAATCCGGCTATTTCGGCCGCTGTGTTGGGCAAAACCCTTGATATTACGTAAATGGGCAATTCCTGGTAGGGCTTCTCTAATTCTATTCCGCTCATATTGTAATTAAATTCATCATTAAAATAGCTATTTTTTTTGATAATAAACTGATTATTTGTGTAGTTCATATAAAACACAAATCGTTTTAATACTTCGGCACCCAAGCTGCCGCTTCTTTGGTCTATCGTTACAACGCTGTATACCGAATTAGAATCCGGAAAATTGCAGATTGGGTTTGTAAATTCGTAATTTCCTATTTTAAGATAATTTATTCTTCCAATTTCGCCCAAAATTTCTCCATTTAAACCTGTGCCTAGATTGGCTTTAATTGTAGGCGATTTTTTACAGATATTTTGTTCGTCCGCAAAAAGCCAAATGGGCATACTTCCGCCGGTATCAATCAATAGTTTAACTTTTAATGTAGAATCGTTGCAGTTATTTATTTCGGCTTCGATATAGGGTTTTTTGTTGAAAATGTTCATCTCTAATAATTCTCCCATATTCTTTTTGTACTCAAATTTTTCGGGTTTTATAAATGTAATTTCTTTGGCGTGATAATTTACTTTTATCACAAAATTTTTGAGTAAGTCGTAGCCAATAATCCCGTGCACTGGCATGCCTAACTTGGATTGTAAATGAAAAATATCGTCTAAGAGTACAATAAGGGTTTGGTTATAACCTTTAATTTTTCCTATGATTATTTCGTTATTTTCAGAATAATACGCATTTACCGGTTCGTTGTTGCCTAAGCCATTTACTTCTATGGTGGCTCCTTCTTTTACAATCAGTGTTTGTTGAGGCTCTAATGATGTAATGAGCGTGTTGCGAACGCCGGAATCGATTATAAAATTAAATTCCGATGAATTGTTTATGGTCGTTTTTACTATTATCAGGTTATTTACTGTTTCAAATGGCATGGTATACCTATCCATGTTTTCTTTCTGAAAAATGTATCTGCTCTCCGTATTTTCTTGAGATACAGCATTTTGTGTGTATGTCGCCAGCAAGCTTATCAGGCAAAAAAATCTAATCATTTTTTCTTTAAAAATAAAAATAAATTTTTGATTTGTTTTGATATTGTTTAGAGAAAATTTTTATTGCTCATTACGCTAGGTGCCATAATTCAAGATTTGATTTTGACTCGGAGCGTTCGACTTTCGGTAATGATAATTTTTAAATGGTAATTAAGGGAAAAGTAAGTCTGAAATGTAAGATAGTATAGAAAAATGTTGCACTGATATGGGCTTTGAGTATAGAGAAAATCAAGTTTGCCTGGTAAAGATATACTATTTTTTTATTTTGTTATAATACAGGGCTTTAGTGTAAAATAATTGCTTAGAACTAATTTCCGAAAACCTTTGCGGCTTTTTTTGTAAGCAATATAATTTTATTAGCTTTGAGCTTCTTTTTTTCGAAGGATAAATTATTGATTATTAAATAGATTTTAAATACAGTCATGGAAAAAAAATTAGCCGTAGTAGCATTGGGTGGCAATGCATTGCTGAGAGGTAATCAGCTTGGTACTATTCAGGAACAGGAGAAGAATGCCGAAGACACGCTTAAAAACCTTATGTTTTTAATAAAAGAGGGTTACGATTTGATTATTAGTCATGGAAATGGCCCGCAGGTAGGAAATATTCTCATGCGGAATGATGCCGGCGAGCAGCTTTATAATATTGCCCAAATGCCTTTGGATGTTTGCGTTGCCGATAGTCAGGGAGGAATTGGTTATATGCTTGAAAGGGTATTGAGAAACGTATTAAAAGAATATGGCTACAATAAGGAAGTAGTTACTTTGGTAACCCCGGTAGAAGTAGATATTAACGACCCGGCTTTTAAAAATCCGACCAAACGTGTTGGAAAAATTTATACCAAAGAACAAGCCGATGAGCTAACCCGTCAAAAAGCTTGGATTTTTAAAGAAGAGGTAAAAGATTTGGCAAGTGGTTGGAGAAGGGTGGTAGCATCGCCTGTGCCAAAGCGTGTTTTAAATGCACATGTAATTGAAAATATGGTCCGTTTGGGCACTATTGTAATTACCGTTGGCGGCGGTGGAGTGCCTGTTTATTACGACGAAAATGGTGTACTCAAAGGTGCCGAAGCCGTAATCGATAAGGATTCTGCATCAGCAGTGCTGGCTTCACTTATTAAGGCCGACGAATTTTACATTCTTACCGATGTGCCATACATTTTTATCAACTATAAAAAAGAAAACCAAGAGATAAAAGAATTTCTCGATTATAAAGATACAAAAATGTATCTCGAGCAGGGAATGTTTGGCGAAGGCAATATGGCACCCAAAATTAAATCTTGTTTAAGTTTTATTGAGAAAGGTGGAAAAAAAGCTGTTATTACAGAAGCCACAAAGCTCGAAGACAAGAAATATGGTTCAAAAATCACCATGGAATACGAAGATTAAGTTTTTGTTCCGAAAATTATGAATTGCTTTTTTGGCTTTTTATTTTTTTAATTACTTTTGTGTAAAATACAAAAATTGTAAAGGGTAAATGGAGCCAATTCATATTGTCGGAAATAAAAAAATGCCTTCTGTAAATTTCGATGCAGAAAAAGGGCTGATAGAACTTAAAGGAAGATCTATTGTGGAAAATGCTCCCGGATTTTACGAACCATTGGTTGAGTGGCTCAGTAAATACGAAGAAAGCCCTGCAAAAGAAACTACTGTAAATATTCACATGGAATATTTTAATACCAGTTCCTCGAAATGGATTTTTACTATTGCTAAAAAGCTGAAAGATATATACGATAAAACAGGAAACCTTACAGTAAAATGGTGGTACGATGATGAAGATATTTTCGAATACATAGAGATAATTCAAAAAGTAACCAAATTACCCATGGAGCTTATTCAAAACGAGCCCGAAGAGTAAAGAATAAAAAAGCGCTTTCATAAAAAAGCGCTTTTTTATTTATAAGATGTTTTGCTGTTTATTTTTTCTCTGCAGGAGCAGTTTCTGTTTGCTCTGCACTTACAACCGAATTTTTGTCTACTTTAAAATGAACACTGTTGCCTACATCCAGGGTTATAGTTTTTTCCTGAATATCAGATACTTTTCCGTAAATACCACCTGTTGTAACAACTCTGTCGCCTTTTTGCATACTCTCTCTGAATTTTTTCAACGACTTTTGTTGTTTTCTTTGCGGCAATATTAGAAAAACATAAAAAACCACGATAATTAAAACAAGCGTAACTAATTGTGCTACGCCTCCGCCTTCACCCTCGGGGCCGGCCATTAGGGGTAAAAATGATAAAATTGTCATAATAGTATAGATTTATTTAACGTAAACATAAAAAATTACTTCTGCTTTTTGGTTGATGGCGTTGGTATAAATTGTTACTTTTTTATTTACTACTCCGTTGTAGCCGTGCGAATCAAATTCTATTTCTACAAACCCGCTGTCGCCAGCCATTACAGCATCTTTTGTCCATTGGGCTGCGGTGCAACCGCAATCGGGCTCTACTTTTTTTATTACCAAAGCGCCACTTCCTTCGGCCTTAAAATAAAATCTTCCGGCAATTATTTCGCCCGATTTTACCTCGCCTAGGTCAAAGGCCGATGAATTTTGTACCTGAAGGTTTATATTAGGATTAAATTCGCCTTTGGCACCTGCAATAGGCTCTTTTTGACAAGCTTGAAAAAATGAAATCAGGATAATAAAAAATGCAAGATGCTTCATAAATCCAATTCTTTTTTATCAAAATAAGATAATTTATTGCTTAAATCAAAACCGCTCTTCATTCTGTCGAGCAAACCGTTGATAAAATTACTGCTTTTGGCTGTACTATAGAATTTGGCAATTTCGATATACTCATTTAAACTCACCTGCAAAGGAATGTTTTCGAATTGTTTGATTTCAGAAATGGCCATTTGCATCAGAATCATGTCGGTGCGGGCAATTCTGTCGGCATCCCAATTTTTGCTGAATTCTTTTATTGTTTCCTGGTAGGATACTTTGTTTTCGATGGAGTCTCTTAGCAGCAACAAGGCAAATCGCTCATCATCATAAGAGGCAAATGGCGGAAGATAGCGTATGTAAATTCCTTCTGTGATGGTAATTTTTTTTATCGTTTTGGATAACATGCTCATCACAAATTCTGTTTCGTCGTTCCAGAATACCGAAATTTCTTCTAATACAGAATATAAATCATCGCAATAGGGTAAGAATTTGATGAAAAAACGCGAAACAAAATTCTTATCTTGTTCAAAATCATCTATATCTGCACTCATGTATTCTTTGTAGATGGGAGAAACAATCAGTTGGATATATATTTTTTTTATCAGTTCTGGTTTATCATCAAGGGCAAGTTTATATTTCTTACGATATTTGTTAAACTCTTCGCTCGTTTTTATTTGTTGAATAACTCTGTTTTTTACAAATCTAAGGTTGGGATTCAGATCTTCGTAGGTAGGTATTTTCTTATTGCGGGCAATTTCTATTTTTTGATTTGCATATTTAACTACCTCAAGCAATAATTCTATAAGATAAAAATACAATTTATGACTTTCTGTTACACTTTGCAGCAAAAGCTTCTCCGCTTCTTTTATGGAGTCTACCGCTCCACTGTTATAACTAAAAATGGTTTGCATAATTTTGATTCGGAGAAATCGTCTGTTTATCATACTTTTTAAAGATCTTAGTTTTACATTACAGCCCACAAAAGTAAAGAATCTTTGGTGATTTTTTGCATCGCTTTTATTTTTTTCCACCTGTTTACAAAATTTTAACTTTTTTAGTATTTTGCTTATAAATATGCTTTTTTCGCAATCGTTTTAAGTCTCAATATTATTTTTTTCTGCTTTAAGTTTCGTTTTTTTTTAGAAAAACTTTTGCAAAATGAGCTATTCTCCGTAAATTTTGCCGGATTTTCAAAACATACAGAATGAAATACGCGAAAATTATTGGTGTTGGGCATTATGTGCCCGATAATGTTGTTACTAACCACGATCTGGTGAAAATGATGGATACCAGCGACGAGTGGATTCAAGAACGTAGTGGAATTATTGAGCGGCGTTGGATTAAAGAACCTTACGAGCAATCTACAGCCCACATGGGATTCGAAGCTGCCAAAATGGCCATTCAGCGTGCCGGTATTACAAATGATGAAATTGAGCTTATTGTGTTTGCTACCCTGAGCTCTGATTATTATTTCCCTGGACCGGGTGTAAAAATTCAGCAATTGCTGGGCATTGGAAATGTGGGGGCTATTGATGTGCGCGCACAGTGCTCCGGATTTATCTATGCCATTTCGGTAGCCGACCAGTTTGTGCGCACCGGAATGTATAAAACCGTTTTGGTTGTTGGCTCCGAAACCCACAGCATTGGGCTAGATAAAACCACCAGAGGCCGGACTACAGCCGTTTTGTTTGGCGATGGAGCAGGGGCCGTTGTATTAAGGGCATCTGAAACGCCTGGTGTGGGTATTTTATCTACTCATTTGCATTCGCAAGGAGAGCACGCCGAAAAACTTTTTTTAAAAGCACCCGGTACCGGTAGAGATGGAATTATTTATCCAGGTATTGAACAAGATGTGGATAATATTTACCCTGTAATGGATGGGCAGTTTGTGTTTAAAAATGCGGTGGTAAGAATGGAAGAAGCTGTGAAGGAAGCTTTGAATGCTAATGGCTATAAGGTTTCCGATTTGGATATGGTGCTGGCGCATCAGGCTAATTTGCGCATATCTCAATTTGTACAGCGCAAACTTGGCCTGCCCGACGATAAAATGTACAGTAACATTCAAAAATACGGAAATACCACATCTGCTACCCTACCTATATTAATGAGCGAGTTGTGGGAGCAAGGAAAAATTACCGAAGGAAAACTATATGCTCTGGTGGCCTTTGGCAGCGGTTTTACATGGGCATCGGCATTAATAAAATGGTAAATCAAATTTAGACAATAGGTTTTGCTTGGTTTTTTAATAATTTAAGCATTTAAAAACAGTCAAACAAAAAACTTATTCCACTCTGTTTGGCAGGGTATTTAAATAAATTGTATTATTTGAACCCATTATAATATAGGTATAAAAAGAATCATCGGAAACCCAAAGAGCTTCCGATGATTTTTCTTTTTATTTCATTTCCGGTTTTTCTTCTTCATACAAGAGAATTGTAGATACCATTTTTTCGCTGTTGGGTTTAGATTTTCCGGTTTTTGTATCTACTGAAACCATGGTAACCAATGCATAAGCCGCTTTTTGCATCTCTCCATCAGTATTTTTGGTAATCCAACACTCAAAGTCGTAACTTTTTTCACCAATTCTCGAAATGCGGGTGTAGATTTCCAGTTTATCATGAAAAAAAACCGGAGACAGATATTTAATGTCAATGCGGCCAACTACCACATCAAAATCGAGCGATTGGCGCATAAAACCCATCACATCTTCCATATATCCAATGCGGCTTTCTTCCAAATAACTTAAGTAAGTTTTGTTATTCACATGGCCCAAAGTATCCAGATCGTCGTATCTCACCCTTACCTTAACCATGCTTTTAAATAGCTTATTATTAATTGATATACTCATATTCAGATAATTATATTTTGAGATAAAAAGAAATTTTTACAAAGGTGTAATTTTTTTTTAAAATACCTTGCATGCATAATATTTTTTCATACATTTGCAATGCAAGCATAATAAATTATATAAAGAATGAAGCTGCAAGAAACGCTCGATTATCATATTAAGTCAACCTGGCATGCCATTACGCGCATGTACAACCAGATTGCAGCACAGTACGAAATTTCGCAAACTATTGGCTATGTGTTAATTAATATTGAAAAAACAGGAACACCCGCCACCAAAATAGCTCCACTAATGGGTATGGAACCCACCAGCTTGAGTAGATTGCTTAAAACCATGGAGGATAATGGTTTAATTTACCGACAGGGCGACGAATTGGACAAACGCATTGTGCGCATTTATTTAACGGATCTTGGATATTTGAAAAGACAATTGGCTAAAAAAGTTATCAAGGATTTTAATCAGAAACTTGTGGCGGCCATTCCCGAAAAAGACCTGGAAATTTTTCTGTCGGTTATGCATAAAATAAATATTGTAACCAAAGATTTTAAAGATAATAATATGAACTCTAACTTAATTTAAACGACATATAAAATGACACGAAGAATTAAAAAAGTTGCTGTTTTAGGCTCTGGCGTTATGGGATCCGGAATAGCTTGTCATTTTGCGAATGTTGGTTTAGAAGTTTTGCTTTTAGATATTGTTCCGCGCGAATTAACTGAGGCGGAGAAAGCAAAAGGTCTTACCCTCGAGAGCAAAGTGGTTCGTAACAAAATTGTGGATACTGCCCTGACAAACGCAATAAAAAGCAGGCCTGCTCCACTTTATAAGCAAGAATTTGCAAAAAGAATTACCACGGGTAATTTCGATGATGATTTAGTTAAAATTAAAGATTACGATTGGGTAATCGAAGTTGTTGTAGAACGTTTGGATATTAAAAAGATAGTATTCGGAAATGTGGAAAAATACCGCAAACCGGGTACGCTTATTACTTCCAATACATCAGGTATTCCTATCGAAATGTTGATTGAGGGACGTAGCGAAGATTTTCAAAAACATTTTTGCGGCACGCACTTCTTTAATCCGCCAAGATACCTGAAATTGTTCGAAATTATTCCTTCTACGAAAACAGACCCCGAAATTATAGCTTTTTTAGACGATTTTGCATCTAAAGTATTAGGCAAAACTACTGTTTTGGCAAAAGATACTCCTGCTTTTGTGGCCAACCGTGTAGGAACTTTCTCTATTATGGCTTTGTTTCATAATATCAAAGAACTTGGCATGTCTATTCCCGATGTAGACGCACTTACTGGTACGCTTATTGGTAGAGCTAAATCGGCTACTTTCCGCACTGCCGATGTGGTAGGTCTTGATACTTTGGTGCACGTGGCCAATGGTATTCGCGAAAACACCAAAGATGAAGTAAATCATTTATTTGAAATTCCCGATTATCTCAAAACCATGCTCGAAAAAGGTTGGTTAGGTCAAAAAGCCAATCAGGGTTTCTTTAAAAAAGGGGTGGTCGATGGTAAAAAAGTATTCCTGGCTTTGAATCTCCAAACAATGGAATATCAAGAATATCCTAAAGCTCGTCTTGAAGTAATTGGTGCGGCTAAAAAAATTGATGATTTGCGCAAACGTATGCAGTTCTTAATGAACGATAAATCAAACGTGGGCGATTTCTTTAGAAAATCTTTTTATGCCTTATTTCAATTTGTTTCTAATCGCATTCCGGAAATCAGCGACGAGGTTTATAGAATAGACGATGGTTTGCGTGCCGGATTTGGATGGCAATTGGGTCCATTCGAAAATTGGGATGCCGTTGGTGTAGAAAAAACAGTGAAAGAAATGGAAGCAGCTGGTGTTAAACCTGCTCAGTGGATTTACGATATGTTGGCTGCCGGTGCAAAGTCTTTTTATGTAACCGAGAATGGCTCAAAAAAATATTACGATATTGCTTCTAAATCCTATAAAGTTATTCCCGGAAGTGAGCAAAAACTTTCTATCGAAGTTTTGCGCACATCAAATATTGTTTGGGCGAATAAAGAAGCTAGCATTATAGACCTTGGAGACGGCGTTCTAAATGTTGAATTCCACTCTAAAATGAATACCATTGGCGCCGGAACATTGGCTGCCTTAAATAAAGCTGTCGACTTGGCCGAACAAAGCTATAAAGCCGTGGTTATTTCAAACGAAGGCGAACATTTTTCTGCCGGTGCTAATGTAGGTATGATTTACATGCTGGCAATTGAGCAAGAGTGGGAAGAATTAGCTTATGCCGTAAAAGCATTCCAAAATGCAACCATGCGCCTTAGATATTCTGGCATTCCGGTAGTAGCTGCTCCCCATGGGCTTACTCTTGGTGGGGGTTGCGAGGTTTGTATGCATACCGATAAAGTTATTGCCAATGCCGAAACTTATATGGGATTGGTAGAGTTTGGTGTGGGTGTTATTCCTGGAGGCGGCGGAACAAAAGAATTTGCCCTTAGACTTGGTGATGAAATAAAAACAGGTGATGTAAGGGTTAATGCATTTATGAACAGATATTTATCTATAGGTCAGGCCAAAGTATCCACATCGGCTTATGAAGCTTTTGAGCTTGGATATTTACGTCCCGGAATCGACGAAGTGGTGGTTAGCCGTGAGCATCAGCTTGCTTATGCTAAAAAAGCCGCTTTATTGATGGCCGAAAAAGGGTATGTTCAACCAGTCCGCAGAAAGGATATAAAAATACTGGGCAGAGAATCAATGGCTCTTGTTTATGTTGGTGCCGATGCTTTTACATTAGGTAAATATATGTCGGAACACGATAAACTAATTGCCGAAAAACTTGGCTATGTTTTGTCGGGTGGCGATATTTCTGCAACTTTAACTGAGGTTAGCGAAGATTATTTGCTTGAGCTGGAAAGAAAAGCTTTTGTGGAATTGTGTATGCAACGCAAAACCCTCGAAAGAATGCAAAGCTTGATTAAATCAGGTAAAATCTTACGTAATTAATTTTATTTCATCTAAAAAAGTATAACAAAATGGAAGCATATATAGTAGGTGGATATCGCTCAGCTATTGGTAAAGCACCTCGTGGAGTATTCCGCTTTACCCGACCCGATGATATTGCCGAAAAAGTAATCAGAAGATTATTGCAGGATTTTCCGCAACTGGATAAAGAAAGAATTGACGATGTAGTGGTAGGAAATGCATTTCCCGAAGCCGAACAAGGGTTTAATATGGGCAGAATGCTTTCTTTAATGAGCTTGGATACTGATAAGGTGGGAGGTTCTACCGTAAACAGATATTGCGCATCGGGCCTGGAAGCTGTGGCAATTGCAACAGCCAAAATTAAAGCCGGAATGGCCGATATTATAATCGCCGGAGGTGCCGAAACCATGTCTATGGTAAGCATGGGTGGTTGGAGAGGCGTTACCAATTACAATGTGTCTAAAAATAATGTAAGCTGGTATCACAGCATGGGCTTAACTGCCGAAGCTGTTGCACGCGAATATAATATTAACCGCGAAGACCAGGATTTATTTGCACTAGAATCGCACAATAGAGCCTTAAAAGCTATTAAATCTGGCTTTTTTAAAGAGCAGATAGTGCCGGTGAATGTGGAAGAAGTGTATTTAGACGAAAACGGAAAGCGTGCTGTAAAGAGTTTTATTGTTGATACCGACGAAGGTCCCAGACCATCAAACATAGAGGGTTTGAATAAACTGAAAGCTGTGTTTTCTGCCGATGGTAGTGTTACTGCCGGAAATGCATCGCAGATGTCGGATGGTGCTGCATTTTTACTGGTAGTATCAGAAAAAATCGTTAAAGAGTTAAATCTTACCCCAATTGCTCGTTTGGTTGATTACCAGGTGGCAGGTGTTCCACCATATAAAATGGGAATTGGTCCTTTAGAAGCAATTCCTAAAGTGCTAAAACATGCCGGTATGAACGTTAGTCAGATTGATGTATTTGAATTAAACGAGGCTTTTGCTTCGCAATCTTTGGCGGTGGTTCGCGGTTTAGGTTTGGATACTGCTAAAGTGAATCCTAATGGTGGCGCTATTGCCCTCGGACACCCTCTCGGATGCACTGGTGCTAAACTCTCTGTTCAGGTAATGAACGAATTAAAACGTACCAATGGCAAGTATGGAATGGTTACCATGTGTGTGGGAACCGGACAAGGTGCTGCGGGTATTTACGAAATGTTGTAACAATTTTAGGTATATATATTAGCGGGCTTCTTTTTGTTGGAATGCTTAAAGAAGCCTTTTTTTTAAAAATCATATTAAAAAATTATAAAATTAACTATAAGATGGCTGAATTAACTAAAAAGCCTATTCAGGGCGGGGAATTTCTGATTAGAGAAGTAGAAGCACACGAAGTGTTTATTCCCGAAGAATTTAACGAAGAACAATTAATGATTGCGCAGTCGTGCCGCGATTTTACCTACAATAGGGTTCATCCAAATGTGAATGCACTCGATGCTCACGACCGCGATTTACTTAAAAGTCTGATGCAGGAAGCCGGTGAACTTGGTTTACTTGGTGTTTCTGTGCCCGAAGCATACAATGGTTTTGGACAAAGCTTTGTTACTTCTATGAGAGCTACCGAAGAAATGAGCAAAGGTTTTTCTTTCTCTGTGGCTTATTCGGCTCATACAGGTATTGGTACATTACCAATCTTATATTACGGTACCGAAGATCAAAAGCAAAAGTATGTTTCTAAATTGGCTACCGGCGAGTTTGTTGGTGCTTATTGCTTAACTGAGCCCGGCGCTGGTTCGGATGCTAATAGCGGAAAAACTAAAGCGGTTTTATCCGAAGATGGCAAACATTACGTAATCAACGGTCAAAAAATGTGGATTACCAATGGTGGTA
Source organism: Acetofilamentum sp. (assembly GCA_020720625.1). GTDB lineage: Bacteria > Bacteroidota > Bacteroidia > Bacteroidales > DYOH01 > DYOH01. Next base: position 19,822 of record DYOH01000062.1, read on the forward strand.
TTGCCGATTTGTTTATTGTTTTTGCCAAAATAGATGATGATAAAAACCTGAGCGCTTTTATTATTGAGGCCGATAAAGAAGGTATTACCGTTAATGCCGAAGAAGAAAAAATGGGTATTAAAGGTTCTTCTACCACTCAAATTTTCTTCAACAACGTGAAAGTGCCTGCCGAAAATCTATTAGGCGAAAGAAATGGTGGTTTTAAAATTGCCCTCTACGTATTGAATATTGGACGTATTAAGTTAGCCGGTGGTGCTATTGGTGCATGTAAAGCTGTGATTGATTATACTGTTAATTACGCAAACGAACGTAAACAGTTTAAAACCCTTATTTCGAGCTTTGGCGCTATCAAATACAAATTGGCTCAACAGGCTTTACTTACTTATGCTACTGAATCTGCTACTTACAGAGCAAGTCAGAATATCGAGGATGCTATTAAAGGTTATATAGCCGAAGGCATGGCCGAAGGTCCTGCTTACCTCGAAGGTATTAAGGAATTTGCTATAGAAGCAGCCATGATGAAAGTTTTTGCATCTGAATCTTTGGATTATGTTGTAGACGAAGGCGTTCAGATTCATGGTGGTATGGGTTACTCTGCCGAAACAAAAGTAGAGAAAGCGTATCGTGATGCGCGTATCAATCGTATTTTTGAAGGTACAAACGAAATTAACCGTTTGCTCTCTGTGGAAATGCTGTTACGTAAGGCTTTTAGCGGTCAGCTTAATCTGTTGAAACCTGCCAAAGCTGTGGCCGACGAACTGCTTGATATTCCAGATTTTGGAAGTGGAGCCGAAGGTTACTACGAAGAAAAACACAGGTATATTAAAAACTTCAAAAAAGCTATTTTACTGGTTTCTGGTGCTGCCTTACAAAAATTTCAAGCCAAACTCGACGAAAAACAAGAACTGATTATGAATGCTGCCGATATGCTTATTCAGGCTTATGTGGCTGAATCTATGGTGCTTCGTGTTCAGAAATTAGAGTCGATGAAAGGTGCCGATGCGGTTAAATTATACAAAGATATGGTAGATATTTTTGTTTATGATGCTGCTTCGAAAATCTTTAAAAATGGTACCGATGGTGTAAACAGTTTTGCCGAAGGTGACGAGCAAGTTGCTATGCTGATGGGATTAAAACGTTTTACAAAGGTAGCTCCGGTAAATGTTATGGAAGCGCGTCGCAGAATTGCCGACAAAATTATCGAAGAGAATAAATATCCGTTCTAAATTTCCATAGTCTGTTATGTTTTGAATATCCAAGGCTGTCCGAATGTGGGCAGCCTTTTTTTTATGAGCATCTTAAGCCTGAATTTTTTCGCTGATGCTTGAATACTTTCAATTTTTGTTTGGTAGGCAGAGAAAATAAGTATGAGGGTATAAAGATGCTTTTGCTCCAGCTTTCCACGGCTTATTCTGTCTATCATTGTCTTTTCCGGTGTATAAAAGAATTTGCCCCCACGCTAGTTAAAGTCATTTATTTCGATATAATATTTCGATCGTTTTTAACTTTCATGTCGTAAACCAATTTGCAAACTTTGCTTTGCAAAGTAATTTTCGATGTAGTTTTATATGCGAAATAGTTTACACAAAAAATGCATTTTTACACAAAAATATTTGTATATAAATATGGCTAATATTATATTTGTGTACCTAAAAATTCTATCAAGTATGAAAGAGCTTATCGAAAATAATGCAAAAACGGCCAAACCAAGTGTAGCATCTATTACAATGGCCTTTACGAAAAACACAGCTTAGAAGGCGGCACGGTGAAAGAATATTTTTACATACCCACGCCCGAAGGCCTGAGTGCCATGCTGGTAAAAACCAATGGCAACGCGGGCAGCATGTATTATCTGCACCACGACCATTTAGGTTCTGTAGTAGCAATAAGCAACAGCAGTGGCACATTGGCCGAAGAACGGAGCTACGACCCTTGGGGTCGCTAGCGCAACCCGCAAAACTGGAGTTTTACCGGTGTTAAGGCCTTAACACTCACGCTGCGCTCATACACCATGCACGAGTACCTGCCGGAATTTGATTTAATAAATATGAATGGTCGGGTATACGATCCCTATACCGCACTTTTTCTCAGCCCCGACCCTTATATACAAGCACCCGATTTTACACAAAACTACAACCGCTATGCCTACGTGCTCAATAATCCGCTTAGGTATACCGACCCGAGTGGGAAATTATTTTTTGGAATGTTCACTTTTGTTTTTGACCTGATTCATACAATATTTTCGGGCGGCTTGAGTGGTAATGAGGATAAACGAAATGAAGCTTGGAAACAATTTGATCCAACAGCCAGTTGGTCGAAAACGAACAAAGCATTTTTAATTGATTATCGCTCTATTCCGCAATATTAAGATGTAGCTATATGAAAAACAATAATCCGTAAATTGC
>DYOH01000011.1 GCA_020720625.1 Acetofilamentum sp.
TGCACTTTTTGTTACTATGCACTCTTAAATGAACTAAATACTTTTTCAGCAGACCTTAAATAGCAAATAAGGTTTTCGCTAGTTCTGCTTTAAAAAGCTTGCACCCGAAATGATAATCTATAGAAGTAATATGCTAAGGAACTTATTTTTAGCATTATTTTTTAGCAGTCCCTATTTATTAAGTATTTTCTTGACATATAGTATTTCACTCGAAATTAATGAAAATAAATTATGAAATATTGAAGCCATTTTGTCTTAATAAAAAAATATATAACAAGGATGAAAAAAAATTTAGTGCTATTGATTTGCTTAGTGCCAATAGTTATTTTTGGTCAGGAAAAAGCCATACCGATAAATATTTCGCTGTATAATGAGGCCACCGCCATTCCATTTACCCGTTTTTTTACAAGTCCCATCCATCCGGGAATTCAATTGGGTACTGAATATAATTGGATGCAAAAGGAGCGTGCCAGGCTATTTCAGACCGCCAATATTCATTATTATTATCATCGGTATTTGGCGCAAGGAATTGGGCTAAATACCGAAATAGCTTATGAATATAGATTAGGGAGCAGATTTACTTTTGCGGGGCTTTTGGGCATTGGTTATTTGCACACATTTGCTACTGCCGAAGAATTTTACTTCTCTAACGGACAATACCAAAAGAAAACAGACTTTGGCAATGCCAGATTATCTCCTTCGCTGTCGCTCGAAATCGGCTATTTGCTCCAAAAATCCGAAATAAACAGCCCCAAAATGTTTATCCGTTATCAATCCTGGGCAGAATATCCATATTCGCCCGACTTTATTCCTGTTATGACGCACATCAGTTTGCATGTAGGTGCAAATTTTTTTATCAACCTAAAAAACAAAAGAAATGCTTAAATTTGTGTATGTACTAATAGCTTTGGCATTATTAAGCGCATGCCAAAAAGCCGAGCCAATAGCGCCCGATTTCTATGCCTGCCGGTTCAGCTTTGCCGACAGCAGTGCAACAAATCCCAATAGTGTTGTATATCAGTCTTTAATAGACGATATTAGCCATAGCGGAGTAGCGGGAATTACAATGTCTGTTTATAGGCCAAACGCAGGAATGTGGATGGGAGCAAGCGGAAAAGCTGATTTACATAACGATATCAACATGAAATCTTGCACTATTTCGAGGGTAGGTTCTACCGTAAAAATGTTTACAGCCACTACAGTGTTGTTATTGGCCGAAGAAGGAAAATTAAATTTAGACGATAAAATTTCGGATTATTTGCAGGGCGATGTAATCAACAAAATCGAAAACGCCGAAACAGTTACCATAAGGCAGCTTTTGCAGCATTCGGGCGGAATATATAACTACATACAAAATCTTAACTTTCAAACCGCATCTATTAATGATCTAATACGCGAATGGAAACCCAATGATTTATTACAATATGCCTACAATCGAAAAGCCTATTTCAAACCCGGAGCCGATGTAAGATATTCAAATACAGGATATATTATGCTCGGAATGTTAATAGAAAAGCTTGAAGGCAAAGCTTTTTATGAGGTATTCAGGGAGAAATTATTTTTGCCCCTTAACCTGAGTGCTACAATGTTTGCCGCTACAAATCACGTACCCGATGGAATTGCACGCGGCTATATTGATTTGTACAGTAATTTGCAGCTAATCGAAAGCACCTATTTTAGTGGCTGGGACTACTATACCGCCGACGGTGGCTTAATATCTAATCCTTATGACATGAGCATATTTTTTCAGGCGCTGATGAATGGGCAAATTATTAATGCTAATTCGTTGAGCCAAATGCTAACATGGCAAAGCCCCAAAGACCTTGATGCCGGATTTTTTCCTATTTCCTATGGTTTAGGAATTTTCAAAATAGAAACACCTTATGGCTTGGCGTATATGCATAGCGGCGATGCCATTGGTTACTACGCCAATATGCTCTATTTTCCGGACGATGGCACTACCATTGTCTATGCCGTAAATAGTAATTATGGTAAAATAGACCAATATGTTTCGACAAAAGAAGCCATGCAGAAAATTATTTCGGAGGTAATGAATTGATTTTATAAATGCTCTCCTTCGGCATTGTTTTGTTTACGATACCGAAGGAAAGCCACTCCTTATGTTTAGTAAATTTGGTGTTTTTACTTATCCATTAAGGCTTGTTATTTGTAAAATTCTGTTTTAAGCGAATCCATCTCCCGAAACAAATTCATCATTATCCGATGATTTTGCCTGAACCTTGCGAATCCACTTTTTTTTTAGAAAACTGCTTTGGAATTAAATTGAAAGTGGTTTGGTATAACAAGAGAAAATTATGCCCGATAAGCAATCTATCGGGAAAAAGAAGCTTATTCAATTGCAATTTGTTTTGGCGGTCGAGGTTTTGCCTCTTCTCTCTTTGGGATTACCACCCTTAAGATGCCATTCTCGTATTTAGCCTCAATTTTTTCGCTGTCAATACTGTTGGGCAAGGTAAACGATCGCTGAAACGATTGATAACTAAACTCGCGACGTGTAAATTTCTCATCCGTGGTGCTTTCTTTTTCTGTTTTCTTTTCCGAATAAATGCTTAGCACCTGGTGGTTGAGTTCGATTCTGAAATCGTTTTTCTCTAATCCGGGTGCCGCCATTTCTACGGTAAATCCGTCCTTGTCTTCCTTAATATTTACAGAGGGAAGCGTAGTATTTGTATTCGAAAAATTTGCGTTCGACCAATTGAGTAAATCAGTATCAAAAAAATGGTCGAACAATGACGGAAATTGTTGCGAAAATCTCATAAGTGCCATAATTTAATCCTCCATTTTTTAGTGTTAAACATTTAGTTCGTTAATACTACTTTCAAAAGATATACCAAGGGAATTAAAGCCTGTTTTCAGGACAATTTTTCATCATAAGGGCGACAATTTGTCGCCCTTATGATGAAAAAAATTACAAATCAGAAAATTAACACTGTCAAGTACTTAAGCGCTAATGCACATTTTCTGCGCCAAAGAATACTGAAGCACACACAGGCATATTTCAATTATAAATTTAAATCAACACCAGTGGGCTATTTTTTATCTTTTGCAAAATATCGGGAGGCAATTTGCTGAAAAAGTCGTCGAGAACATCTCTTGTTTTGTTGGAGTACACTTCGTCCATCTGCAATAAACCTTCCATGCTAATTGCCATTGGCAAGCCATCGTATAGCATTGTGTCTCCAAGAAATATACCGGCAATATTAAATTCTTCTTCCAGATCGATTCTTTTATTGGTAACTGCGCAATATTTTAGCCAACGGTTTATATTCATATAATTCGATTCAAACAGTTTTCTCCGGTAGGGTGTATCCATTTTTTGTGCCTGAAATTGCTCCATGCGTGCTTTAGATTCTTCGGAAATAGCATTGTTTATTTCGGTGAAACAATCTCTGCAAATAAATATTTCAAACTGTTGCGAAATTTCTTTGGTATGCATATCTCTATGAAAAGATTTTTCAAGCAAATACATTTTTTCGGTTAATGCCTCATTGCAGAAAGAGCATTTTGCTTGGCTCAAATGCTCATAGCTCAGAGGCTTAAAAATTTCGGGAACTTCTGGCCAGAAGAGAACAAATTCGTTATTTTCGCTCATGGTAAATCAAGTTAAATCAACAATATTCAAAACTCAAATTTAAATCAAATTAAAAGAATTTAGCACTTTTGCAAGCAAGATATTTATATATTTACCATATAAAAAAAGAAAACATGATAAAAAAAGTTGAAAAATTACTTATCTCTCCTTTAGAGCGATTTATCGGTTTAGAAAGTTTTAGCGGAATGCTGCTGTTTGCCGGAACTATTGCGGCGCTAGTTTTGGCCAATTCATCGGCATCCGATTTCTATTTCGAGTTTTGGCGCAACAAAATTGGCTTCGAAGGAATCAGCTTTGAACTCAAGAAGTCTATAATTCTATGGATAAATGATGGATTAATGGCTATTTTCTTTTTTCTCATAGGATTAGAAATCAAGCGCGAAATACTTCTTGGAGAACTTAATTCGCTGCGCAAAGCTGCACTTCCAATAGTGGCAGCCATTGGAGGAATAGCCATTCCGGTATTCATTTTTTTAATGTTCAATCAAAATCCTGCAACCATGCAAGGATGGGGTATTCCAATGGCTACCGATATTGCCTTTACATTGGCTATTCTCAAACTTTTAGGCAATAGAATACCTATTGGTCTTAAAATATTTCTTACCGCATTTGCCATTGTCGACGATTTGGGGGCCGTTATTACCATTGCCTTATTCTATAGCGAAAACATACAATGGCTGCTTATTGGCATTGCAATGCTCATTTTTGCATTTCTTGTAATGCTCAATATGGCCAATTTATATTCAAAATACATATTCTTTATTTTAGGTGTAGTTATTTGGGTTTTATTCTTAAAATCAGGAATTCATCCTACGATTGCCGGAGTATTGCTTGCCTTTACCATTCCTATACAACGAAAAATTACCGCAAGGCAATATTTTACCCAAATAAACGAAATTTCATCTTCGTTTTTAAACTCCTGCAAATCGACAGATTCTACCGGAACAAAAAAACTTTTAAGTTCTGAGCAAGTATCTTACCTGAACGATTTGTCCGAATGGAGCGATAAAGTGCAATCGCCGCTCCAGATTCTCGAAAACAGGCTTCACGATTGGGTGGCTTATGTTATTCTGCCCGTATTTGCCTTTGCCAATGCCGGCGTGGCCATTTCGGCGGGTATGAATGTAGATAGCTCTCTGATTATTAATATAATGATTAGTCTGGTTTTAGGCAAAAGCATTGGCATTTTCCTATTTTCGTTCATAAGCGTAAAACTCAAATTGGCCGACTTACCAAAAAATGTGAAATGGAGTCAGATTTTGGGGGTAGCGTTTTTGGGTGGACTTGGGTTTACCATGTCCATTTTTATTACCAATTTGGCATTCGAAGATGCTACTTTTATTGATTCTGCTAAATTAGGTATTATTCTGGGTTCCATTATAGCTGGCCTTCTGGGATATTTAATTCTTTTTTTTAGCACCAGAAAACAAGCTATTTCGGAATAAACACAAACGCAAAAGATTATTTTTGTTAAAATGCAAAGCTGAGATATTATTTTGGGGTAAGTTATAGAAAAAAACTGTAACTTGCCCTAAATATTTTTCAGATGGAGCGCCACAATAAAATTCCGCCAGCACTCATTCTTGCTACCTTCTTTTTTATCCTGTTCTGGATAACACTAATTATTTTAAGTTTTGGGGGGAATATCATTTTTCAATCCCCATTTTTGCTGCCTGTATTGCACATATTTATGTTTATTTTCTTGATAATATTAATTTTGACGTACTTAAAATATTTCAGGAGATGGATAAAAAACCACAAAGAGGAAACGGAATACCACTTAAAAGAGATTAAGCAACTGCATAATCAACTCGAAGAAAAAAATCAGCTGTATAACGAAATGCAAACAGCCAAAGAAGCTTCTGAAGAGAATGAAAGACTAAAAATGCACTTTTTGGCAAACATGTCGCACGAAATCAGAACACCCATGAACGGTATTATTGGATTTGCCCAGATGATGCAAAAAAACGATATTCCAGATGCCAAACGCATATTTTATTCCAAAATTATTTTCGATAGCGGTAATAAACTCCTTCGTATTATCGACGATTTAATCGATATATCTAAAATAGAATCCGATCAGCTTATTTTTACCAGCGACGAAATTGATTTATCGCAGTTTTTAAAAGACCTGTTTCTTCAATATAAAGAAGAAGTGGAAAAGAAACAGCTCGAATTTATTCTGATTAACGATTTACCTAAGCAAGAAAGTATCATTATTGGCGACGAGCAAAAACTGAAACAAATTTTCAATTATTTGATGCAGAATGCAATATATTACACGCACAAGGGCAAAATTTCAATAGGGGCGGAGCTTAAAGGTGAAAATTTGCAGTTTTATGTAGCCGATACCGGTGTAGGCATTCAGGAAAAAAAGCATGCAATAATTTTCGAAAGATTTAAACAAAGTAATTCGGCGATTAACAAATTGAGCGGAGGCACCGGATTAGGTTTGGCCATTTCGAAAGGGATTTTAAAAAAAATGAACGGAGATATTTCTGTTGAATCAAGCGCTGATAAAGGAGCCAGATTTACTTTTCATATTCCTTTTGTACAGGCAAAGCAATTGCCCAAAACATCCAATATTCCTTTTTCAATCAAGCGAAAATCCCTTAAAGGTATCACAATTTTGATTGCCGAAAACAATCAATCAAATTATTTCAGACTTTCGGATGCACTTGATATTTATGGTCCAACGCTTTTGCATGCGCTAAATGGTTTGGAGGCCTTAGATTTTGTTATTAAAAACAATGCCATTGATATTGTTCTTATGGATACACAATTACCCATTATGGATGGATTGGAAGCCGCCAGAGAAATAAAAAAAATTCAGCCCAAATTGCCCATCATTGCCCAAACTGATTTTGTTTCGGAACAGATTAACGAAAAACTCCAAAAATCAGGCTTCGATGCCGTCTTGGTAAAGCCTTTAAATCCAGAAGATTTACTCAAAGCCATTCATCAATATCTTTGATTTTGAAGCTTGCAGTATCTCTTGAGCCAACCAGATTGGCTTTTTTTGAACAAGGCATTTTGAATAGATTATATTTATCAAAACAAAGGGCTTTGTACGAAATTCTATTTCAATACAAGAAATCAGGGCAAAAAATTTATTATTAGCTTATAAGCTTTTATCTTTGCAAATTCTTTAGCTTAGCAATATATATTATATTTGTCGAAAGTTTTAAATCGTCTGAATATGCAGCAAGAAAACTACAAAAAACTATTTAATCGAATTTTCTGGTCAGTAATTTTAATACCATTTATAACGGTAATACTTTTTTTTACACTTATTTCTACTGGTAATCTGGGTTTTATGCCCAGTTTCGAAGAGCTGGAAAATCCCAAAAGTAATTTGGCTTCCGAAATATACTCATCTGATCAGGTATTATTAGGGAAATATTATTTACAAAACCGCAGTGTCGCTAATTTCAGCGATTTATCACCCTATCTGGTAAAAGCACTAATTGCCACCGAGGATGTAAGATTTTACGACCATAGCGGGATAGATTTTAATAGTATATTCAGGGTTTTGGTAAAAACATTTTTGCTAGGTAGGGATGCAGGCGGAGGCAGCACTGTAACGCAACAATTGGCAAAAAACTTGTTTCCCCGCGATTTGGATGAAAGCATCTACCTGATAAAATTTAAAGAGTGGGTGGTTTCCGTTAAATTGGAACGAAACTACACCAAAGAAGAGATTATTGCCATGTATTTTAATACTGTACCCTTTGGCAGTGGTGCTTTTGGGATAAAATCGGCCGCAAGAACTTTTTTCAATACAACGCCCGATTCGCTAAAAATAGAAGAAGCAGCACTTTTGGTGGGTATTGTAAACGGTCCAACGATGTTTAGTCCAATACCTCCATCTCACCCCGCAGACAGCTTGCGCATCAGACGTCAGCAACGCTCAATAGCCCGACGAAATATTGTTCTGTCGCAAATGCGCAAATACGAAATGCTACCGCAGCTTAGTGAGATGCAATATGACTCTTTAATGCTAATTCCTATCAGATTAAACTACAGAACTCAAGCGCACGACGAAGGTATGGCCACCTATTTTCGGGAATATCTAAAATCTATGCTTAGCGCCCACGAACCTGTGCGCGAAAGATATACCGACTACGAAAGCTATCAGATTGATTCATCCGAGTGGACCGAAAATCCATTATACGGTTGGGTGCTCAAAAATCCGAAGCCCGACGGCAACTATTACAATATTTATAAAGACGGATTGCGCATTTACACTACCATCGACTCCCGTATGCAGCAATATGCCGAATCTGCTGTTGCTGAGCATTTAGGATTGGGGCCGGATCCTTTGCAAGAAGCTTTCGAAAAGGATATCAAATGGAATGCACGCAAGCCATTTTCTAACGCACTTACCAAAGAGCAATACGACCAAATTATGAACATGTTCATAAAAACATCAGAGAGATATAGGGTATATAAGCAAAAAGACAGTCTCAACGATGCGCAAATAATGAAACTCTTTAATGAACCGGTGCAAATGAGCTTATTCTCCTGGAAAGGAAAAATTGATACCGTGCTGAGTCCTTTAGATTCTATTTTATACGAAAAAAGATTTTTGCGTGCCGGATTAATGTCTATGGAAGCAAGTTCAGGCTATGTAAAAGCTTATGTTGGCGGCATAGATTTCGAGCACTTTAAATACGATCAGGTAAATCAGGCGCGTCGTCAGGTTGGCTCTACTTTTAAACCATTTGTCTATGCAATGGCCATTCTCGATAATCTCTCCCCCTGTTATCAAGTGGCAAATATTCCCTGGTATTTTGATAAAGAAAAAGAAAAACCAAGATATTCAAAAAACCCTCGTGAAGGTGAGATGGTAAGCCTAAAATATGGATTGGCACTATCGCTTAATCAAATATCGGCATGGCTTATTAATAAGTACAAACCTGCTCCTGTGGTAGATTTGGCCAAACGTTTGGGTATTAAGAGTCCCATACCAGAGGTTCCGTCTATTTGTGTGGGATCCCCGGATATTAAACTAGGAGAAATGGTTCCGGCTTATGCTACTTTCTTGAATAAAGGGGTACACAGTTCGCCATTATATGTTACACGTATTGAAGATAGAAACGGTAATGTGATTGCCAAATTCAGTTCGCGCAAAAAAGAAGTAATCAGCGAAAATATGGCCTACCTTATGGTGAATTTAATGCAGGGAGTTGCTGATTACGGAACCAGTGTTAGATTGCGGACCAAATATAAACTCAATAACCCTATTGCCGGCAAAACCGGCACTACCAACAGCAACTCCGATGGTTGGTTTATGGGTATGGTTCCCGATTTAATGACAGGAGTTTGGGTAGGCGGCGATTTGCGAACCATTCGTTTTAATTCATCGGGGCTTGGGCAAGGTGCTCACATGGCTTTACCAATTTGGGCGCTCTATATGCAAAAAGTGTATAACGATAATTCGCTAAATGTTAGTAAGGGCGATTTCCCGGTGCCTTTAAATCTAAATATTCAAACAGATTGCGCTAAATATCAGCAAATAGATTCTACTTCGGTAAATAATTACAATACCATTATCGAAGGTGATTATTATTAAGCGCTTGTGCTTGATAAGAAATATATAAATCGAATAATAAATAAATTAAAATCAGGTATTGATGAATTATATTGAAATCAGATTTAGGCTTACAGATCCCCTTGAAGATAATGCACAATTATTGATTGCATTACTTACGGCAGAAGGGTTCGAAGGGTTTGAAGAACAGAACACTCACTTAATGGCCTATGTGCCCGAGAACTTGTTTAACAGCGATTTATTAGAACAATCTCACATAAAAGCACTATATCTGGATTATCATAGCCAAGAGCTGCCCGAGCAAAATTGGAATAAGGTATGGGAAGAGAATTATTTTCAGCCGGTAGAAATAACGCCCGACTGCATTATTCGTGCCGAATTTCACCTGCTGGAAAAATCCTATCCTTACGAAATTCTTATCCATCCGCAAATGTCTTTTGGCACCGGACATCACTCTACTACCGCCTTGATTGCCCGAAAACTATTCGAGCTAAATCTGAAAGGAGTTTCGCTGCTTGACATGGGCTCCGGAACAGGTATTTTAGCCATACTAGCTGCCAGATTGGGGGCAAACCCTGTTTGGGCCATAGACAACGACCAGTGGGCCTATAATAACTCTGTAGAGAATATCAAAATAAACAAGGTACCATTTATTCGAATATCTCTGGGAGATGCGAATCTGCTCAACGAAAACGAAAAATTCGATGTCATTTTGTCAAATATCAATTTGAATATCAATTCAGAAAATATTCCGTATTATGCGAAAGTGGCCAAGATAGGAAGTCTTCTGCTTCTGAGTGGTTTCTATACCCATGATTTTTTTGCCATTGATGAAGTTTGTCAGAAGGCCGGATTTAGCTTGCGCGAAGAACGCGATGATAAAAATTGGGCCTTACTTATGTACGAATATACCGGAGCTTAACAAAGTAAAGCAATGAAAAACGAGGGATACGCCATAAAAATTTTGGCCGATGGCGAAGTGCTTTTTAAACTTTTATCGTTAAAGCATGCCGAAGAGCTACTAAACGAGCATTTTCCTTTAAATCATTATTGCAGCAACGGGCAAGTCCGTGAAATCGTTATTTCAATTTCGGCAATTTCACAATTTAGTTTATCGGCCAAGCCCGAAAAAACTTTTTTCAAACAATCTACCGGAACCCTTACTTATCAGGTAAATCTTGATTTAGAGAATCTCAAGCAAATGAGTAATGAAGAAATTCAGGAGGATTTTTTTATGCTGTTGATTGATTTACTTGAAAACACCAACATAGTAGATTTGGACAGTAAAAAATTAACCCGCGAGTTGATTCATTTTTTTCAATAGACATTTTGAATACTAAAACTATGCTGAAACAAATTATTTTAAGAAAAGATAAAGACAGGGTTATCCATAACAAACATCCCTGGATATTTTCGGGAGCAGCAGAATCCTTGCCTCCACTAGAAGAAGGAGAAATTATACAAATAGTAAATCACGAAAGGCAATTAGTGGCCTATGCTTTTTATGCTCCAGGAAATCAAATAATAGCACGGGTTTTTGAATTTACTTCGAGTCCCAAAGATGTTAATGCAAAAGCATATTGGGTACAGAAAATTAGAACGGCCTTCGAAATACGGCAGTCTTTTTTAGTAAGCGAGCAAACCAATGCTTACAGACTTATTCATGCAGAGGGAGATTTTTTCCCCGGACTCATTGCCGATGTTTATAACAATGTGGTGGTACTTCAATTCCTGATAAAAGGAGCCGAACGACTGCAGGCCATTATTGTAGATGCGATTAGCCGGTTAGGTTTTGAATATATTTTTGCCAAAAGCAAAAAAGTATCACAATTACTCGAAAACATGGATATTCCCACCGGTTGGGTAAGCAAAATGCAGGGACCTGATAGGGTGGAAGTGCTCGAAAATGGAGCCCGATTTATTGTAGATTTTCAGGAAGGACAAAAAACCGGTTTTTTCCTGGATCAAAGAGATGCAAGAGCTTTGCTTGCTGAGTTTTCTGCCGGAAAAAAAGTGCTCAATACCTTTAGCTACACCGGTGGATTTAGTATTTACGCACTGCTTGCCGAAGCGGAGTTTGTTCATTCGGTTGATTCGTCGGAATCGGCCATTATGCTTAGCGAAGAAAACGCAGCTTTAAACGGATTTGGTGCGCCCAAGCATGAGGCTTTTGCCGAAGATGTGTTCGACTATCTTAAAAAGATGGAACATGGAGCTTACGATATTATTGTGCTCGACCCGCCGGCATTTGCCAAAACGGCCAAATCGCTAATTAATGCTACTCGTGGGTATAAAGAACTCAATTTAAAAGCCATGCAGAAAATTAAACCGGGTGGTATTATCTTTACTTTTAGTTGTTCGCAAAAGGTTTCGCGCGATTTGTTCCGTAAAATAATTTTTGGTGCAGCGGCAGATTCTGGTCGAAATGTGCGCATTTTGGCTCAAACTACTCAAGGACTCGACCATCCGGTAAATATATACCATCCGGAAAACGAATATCTAAAAGGACTAGTGCTGCAAGTTGAATAGAAAGAGCAGCTTAGACTCATAGAAAGTAATTATTACCCCAACATTTTTTCGATTTATTTTGATAAAGTGTCGGGGTTTTTAAAATACAAAGCGCAGGGCATAAAGATGAGAAATTTTAGGCAATTTGAAATCAAATGTATCAAATAAAAAAATTTGCGTTAAAATCCGTACGAGTTTATAAAGAATCGTTTAAGGGGCATCCAAAGGAAATTTGGGCACTTACCGGGCTTACCTTTATTAATAGGTTAGGCACCATGGTATTACCTTTTTTGTCGGTATATTTAACAACCGAGTTGCACTTTTCGCTTCATCAGGCCGGAATCCTTATGGGCGCATTTGGTGTTGGCTCCTTTATGGGAGCCTATATGGGCGGACGATTAAGCGATATAATTGGGCCCAAGCGTGTTTTGCTCATTAGTCTGTTTTTTAGTGGAATTCTTCTCATAAGTTTGCAATTTGCCAAAGAGTATTACCATATTATGGCATTGATTATGGCAACTGCCATTATTGGAGAGGCCTACCGACCTGCCATTATGGCTTATGTCGGAAATTGGGTACCCAAAGAGCAAACCGCACGAACTATTGCGCTCATAAGAACAGCCTTAAATCTTGGATTTAGTGCCGGACCTGCTTTGGGTGGGTTTATTGTTGTTGCTATGGGTTACGAAGGTATTTTCTGGATTGATGGGCTCACTTGCATAGCAGCAGTACTTTTTTTTGCAAGCGTATCGCGAAACTGGAAAGAAAAATACCAATCGGGGAAAAAGGCTAAGCTCGATAATGTGGTTGATGCCCATATTTTTAAAGATCAACAATATATGATGCTTTTACTTATCATGATTTTTGTAGGTATAGCTTTTGTACAATGGTTTCAGAGTGCTCCGGTGTTTATTAAAACCAATTGGCTGTTCGACGAGCGCTATATAGGCGGAATTATGGCTTTAAACGGATTGCTGATTGCCTTTACCGAGATGCCTATTATACACATAATTGAAAAGAAAAAGCAAATAAAAAATGCCATGTTGTTGGGGCTGGTTTTCATAAGCATTTCATTTTTCTTTTTCTTGCTGCCGCCGGCAATGATTTGGGGCGTAATAGGAATGATTTTTATGACATTGGGCGAAATATTTTATCTCCCGCTTATCAATACACTTGCACTCTCAATGAGTCCCGATCACAGGCGTGGAGAGTATATGGCACTTTACACCATGACATGGTCGGTGGCACATATACTAGGGCCAACTATAGGGTTATCGGTGGCCGAGAAATTAGGGTTTTCATTTTTTTGGATAATCGTAATTTTCCTGATGTTGTTTACAATTGTTTTACAATGGTTTTTGTTTAGAAAACTTAAAGTGTGAATTATAGATTGTTTAACTTTCGGAAAGTTGAGAAAAAAAGAGATAACTTTCCGAAAGTTTGGGGAGAATCAGAATAAAAAGCTAGAGCTAATAGACTGGTAGTTATAAACCTTTTTGATAACATCGGCAAAAAGTTCAGCCACAGAAAGCACTTTAATTTTACTGCAATCATGTTTTATTGGAATGGTATTGGTTGTTATCAGCTCAATCAAGGATGAATCGCGAATGCGCTCATAAGCAGGTCCGGACAAAACCGGATGGGTAATTACCGCACGAACACTTTTCGCCCCTTTATCCATCATCATATCGGCAGCCTTGGCAATTGTACCAGCGGTATCAATAATATCATCCACCAAAATAATATTTTTACCTTCCACATCGCCAATTACAGTCATTTCGTCTACAACGTTTTCTTTTTTGCGTGTTTTATGGCAGATAACCAAATCAGTTTTCAAGTATTTGGAATACACATTGGCACGTTTGGATCCACCAATATCGGGCGATGCAACTGTTAATCCTTCGAGATTCAGGCTTTTGATATATGGCATGAAAATCGAAGAAGAATACAAATGATCTACCGGAACATCAAAAAAACCCTGAATTTGATCAGCATGCAATTCCATGGTCATAATGCGATCTACCCCGGCAGCCTGAAGCAAATTAGCCATCATTTTTGCACCAATTGTTACGCGTGGCTTATCTTTGCGGTCTTGTCTTGCAAAACCAAAGTATGGAATCACTGCCGCCACTTTATAAGCTGATGCTCTTTTGGCTGCATCCACCATCATCAACAATTCAAAAACATTATCAACCGGAGCAAAGGTCGATTGAATAATAAAGACATAACGGCCACGAACTGTTTCGTCGTAGGAGGTTAAAAACTCTCCATCGCTGAAACGTGTTAAGGTGGTTTTACCTAGATTTACACCAAAATTCTGAGCTATCTCCTCGGCCAGATACATAGACGCTGAACCGGAAAATATTTTTGCGGGCGAAAGATCATGCATGGATTTTGATTTATATTTGATACAAAATTAAGACATATTTTTAAACATCTCACAAAATACTTCATCCATCCAATAGTTATATAGCATTTGCAAAATTTTGCACAATGTTGTAATTTCGTACCCCATGGAATAGTGTCGATTTTCCTTTAAAAAATAAATTTAAATCTAAAAAATGTATAATTCTATTCAGCTAAATGATAATATATACTGGCTTGGTGTAAACGACCGAAAAACACATTTGTTTGAGAATCTTTGGCCTTTGGATAATGGTGTTTCGTATAACTCTTATCTTGTGGTCGACGAAAAAGTGGCGCTTATTGATACAGTAGAAAAAAGTAAAATTGATGAATTTCTTTCCAGAATCGAAGAAATTATCGGAAAACGCAAAATAGATTATCTTATTATTAATCACATGGAGCCAGACCATTCCGGCGGAATTAAGGAGATTTTAAAATTGCATCCGGATATCAAAATCGTAGGCAACAAAATGACTTTTGTTTTGCTTACCGGACTTTACAATATTACAACAAACCATTTGTTGATTGCAGAAGGTGATACAATTTCCTTAGGTGAGCATCAACTTCAATTTTTTATGACACCTTGGCTCCACTGGCCCGAAACGATGATGACTTATGAGCAGCATACAAAGGTGCTTTTTACCGGTGATGCTTTTGGTAGCTTTGGAACATTAAACGGTGGTATTTTCGACGATGAACTTAATATGAATTTTTATATCGACGAGATGCGACGCTATTATTCCAATATTGTAGCCAAGTATTCTAAAATGGTGGTAAAAGCCATGGAAAAATTACAAGGGCTCGAAATTAAATTCCTGGCATCTACACATGGGCCTATTTGGCGTTCACATATCGACTGGGTGCTTAAACTCTATACTAGTTGGGCTAGCTATCAGGCAGAAAAAGGGGTGGTTATTGTATTTGGGTCGATGTATGGAAATACAGAGCAAATGGCGGATATTATTGCGCGTAGATTGTCGGAAAAGGGCATTCGGGATATTAAGATTTATGATGCATCGCGTCGCCATTTGTCTTATTTGCTTAGCGAAATCTGGCACTATAAAGGTTTGATTCTTGGCAGCAGTGCTTATAATGGAGGGGTTTTTCCGCCCATCGAAAATCTTACCCGAAAATTGGAGGATATTGAAATTAAAGACCGTCTCCTTGGTACATTTGGGTCTAGCGGCTGGAACAAAGCCGGGGTAAAAGGTTTAAATAAATGGGCTGAGGAAATGAAATGGGAATTAGTGGCTACATCGCCCGAGACGAAAGGCGCTCCCGAAAAAAATTCTATTGAGCAATGCATTCAAATGGCCGATGCAATGGCCGAAAGGTTGCATGAGCTTTATCCAGAGATATAAGTTCTTAGCATTTGTTTTTTGATGATATATAGCTTACGCCGGTAATTTTGTCGAAAAAATTTCTGTTTATCGACAACTATTTTTTCTATATCGGAATATAAATAGCATATTTTGATGTAGATTTTAAGTATAAATAAGTAAAAGCTATGCCCTTGGAAGTGCAATAATTTTAAGCTATCATTCCCAGGGGCAAAAAGCTTTTTCTGCTATGCAGTTTTTGGATTTTCTATGAGATATTATATGCTAAGGTATCCGACATTGATTTCTTTTTTTGATACGAGTTACATATTGGGGCTTATTTCGTATTTTGAGTAATATGTAACGATAGCATTTACAGCTTCGTCGGCAGTATCTACAAGCTGAAAAAGGTCTAAATCTTCTTCGCTTATGGTTTTTTCGGATTCGAGCATGGTTTGTTTTATCCAATCAATGATTCCGCTCCAGAATTTTAAGCCCACCAAAACGATCGGAAACCTGCCAATTTTTTTAGTTTGAATAAGTGTAAGCGATTCGAATAACTCATCGAGGGTGCCGAACCCACCTGGAAGCACGATAAAACCCTGTGCATATTTGATAAACATTAGTTTTCTTGTGAAAAAGAAATTAAAATTGAGCTCTTTGTCCCTATCTACGTATGCGTTTGCACCTTGTTCAAATGGAAGGTGAATATTTAGTCCAACAGATTTTCCACCTGCTTCTTTTGCTCCTTTATTGGCTGCCTCCATAATTCCAGGGCCGCCGCCAGTGATAACGCCAAAACCATGTTGCGAAATTTTAAATGCAATTTCACGGGCTAGTTCGTAGTGCGGATTATCGGGTGTGGTGCGTGCCGACCCAAAGATACTTACGCAAGGGCCTATTTTAGCCATGGTATCAAATCCATCTACAATTTCAGAAACTACTTTTAGTATATGCCATGAGTCTTCTGTTTTTATTTTGTGCCAGTCTTTAGGCACAAAAGCTCTTTTTATGCGTTCTTCGTCCCATTTATTCATCATAAAATACCTGCTTTTTATTATTTTATTTTAATCTTATCAGTTGGGTAAATATACAAAATTCTATTGAAATGGCAGAGTCTTTGCTTTTTGTTTATCTAAAAAGCCTTGCATCATAGTTGGGTTGCAGGAGTATTTTAATTTTTGAATGTTTTCTATAGAAAACATATCTGCTATAGATATTATTTGTAGGCTATTAGCGCCTTATATTTTTTGTTTTAGACTATACTCTTTATTTTCTTATCCCTTCTACTTAACCCAATTTCTATAAAAACAGAGCATTATGCCTAAAATTTGGCTTAGTCTGTCTCTATCCTTCGGGATTATAAAAATACACTTTTGCAAGTATCGATTTATTGTAGAATAATCGGTATTATTTATAAAGCTTCTTATGCAATTAGATTTAGGGGTGATTCCTATATTGCCCTTTATAGGGAAAGAGATATAAAAAAAGTGCGACCGTTTGGCCGCACTTTAAGTATTATGCAAACAAGAAAATTATTTTCTTGTTTGAGCATCTACAACAGCAATTGCTGTAAGATTAACCAACTCTCTTACACTGCTTTCGAGCTGAGCAATCTGAACAGCTTTGTTTAGTCCCATTAAAACAGGGCCTATGGCTTCTGCCTGACCTAATTCCTGCATCATTTTATAAGCAACGTTTCCGGTATTCAAACTTGGGAAAATAACCGTGTTTACACGTTTGTTGCCTAGTATAGAGAATGGGAATTTTTTCATTCTTAATTCTGCATTAAAAGCAAAATTGGCTTGCATTTCTCCATCAACGAGTAATTCGGGATGTTCTTTGTGCAAAATTTCAACAGCTTTTTTCACTTTCCTTGGCGATTCATTGTCGGAAGAACCAAAGTTAGAGTATGAAAGGAATGCAATAACCGGATCAACGTTAAACATTTTAACGGCGTTTGCAGTAATTAGGGCTGTGCTAACGAGTTTTTCTGAAGTAGGTTCAAAATTTACAGTTGTATCGGCAAAGAAAACCGGACCTTTTTTTGTCATCATCAAATACATACCCGAAACGTGGTTTGTTTTTGGATGAACACCAATAACTTCGAGCGCAGGTGTTAATGCCGATGCATATTTAGTTGCATAACCCGAAATCATGGCATCTGCATCTCCCGACTCTACCATCATAGCCGCAAAATAGTTTTTGTTTGTAAGTCTATCGAGTGCTTCGCTATAGGTTATACCCTTACGTTCGCGTTTAATAAACATCAATTGAGCATATTTTTTTACCAGATCGCTATATTTTTTAGCTCTGGGATCCACTATTTGAACTCCTTCGAGGCTAAGTTCAAAGTTGGTAATCATTTCACGGATTTCATCTTCGTCGCCAAGTAAAATTGGAATAGCGAGACCTTCCTGATGAACAGTATGGGCAGCTTTGAGCACGTTAAAATGTGTAGCTTCGGCAAATACTACTTTTTTAGGATTTGCTTTAGCTTTGGTCATCACGGCACGAACCAGGTTGTTCTCTAATCCCATTCTTTGTGCCAAGGAGTCAACATATTTATCCCAGTCTGTGATTGGCTGTCGAGCAACACCTGAATCCATTGCAGCTTTTGCCACCGCAGGTGCAACAGTTGTAATTAATCTAGGGTCAAGTGGTTTTGGAATAATGTATTCGCGACCGTAGGTAATGTTTGTTTTGTTGTATGCAGCGTTTACAATTTCGGGCACATCTTTTTTGGCTAATCCGGCAAGCGCATACACAGCGGCAATTTTCATTTCCTCGTTTATTGCTCTGGCTTTAACATCAAGAGCACCGCGGAAAATAAAAGGGAATCCGAGCACATTGTTAACCTGATTGGGATAATCGGAACGTCCGGTAGCCATGATGATATCTTCGCGGGCAGCAATAGCTTCATCGTAGGTAATTTCGGGGTCAGGATTTGCCATGGCAAAAACAATCGGATTGTCAGCCATTGTGCGAATCATATCTTGCGACAAAACTCCTTTAGCAGAAAGTCCAACAAACACATCGGCACCTTTAATTGCTTCAGCAAGGGTGTGAACAGGAGCATCAGTTACAAATTCCATTTTGTATTTATTCAAATCAGTACGATTTGTGTGCAAAACACCTTTGCTGTCGCACATAATTACATTTTCTTTTTTCAGACCCAAAGAAATGTAAAGTTTGGTGCATGCCATAGCCGATGCCCCTGCACCATTTACCACCAGCTTAACTTCGTCAATTTTTTTACCGGCAAGTTCCAGAGCATTAATTAACCCGGCCGAAGAAATAATGGCTGTACCATGTTGGTCGTCGTGCATTACAGGAATATCGAGAGCTTCTTTAAGTCTTCTTTCAATTTCGAAGCATTCGGGAGCAGCAATATCTTCGAGGTTAATACCACCGAAAGTAATGGCTATCTCTTTTACCGTTTCTACAAATTTGTCTATGTCTTTGGTGCTAACTTCAATATCGAAAACATCGATATCGGCATTGATTTTAAAAAGTAATCCTTTACCTTCCATCACCGGTTTTCCGGCACCAGCACCAATATCACCCAATCCAAGCACAGCAGTGCCATTGGATATTACGGCCACTAAATTACCTTTGGCAGTATACTCGTATATTTTGCTTGGATCTTTTTCAATTTCCAGACAAGGTTCAGCCACTCCCGGCGAATAAGCTAGAGAAAGGTCTGTTTGAGTACTGTGCGGTTTTGTGGGGACAACTTCAATTTTTCCCGGTCTTCCCATGGAATGGTAGAGAAGCGCATCTTCTTTTGTAATCTTAGGCATATAATTAAAATTTAGTTATTTAAAAACCAGAATCGTTCTCGTTGATATGTTCTATTGTTTTTTTGATTTCATCATTATCGATTGCATTCTTAAGCAATTCTTTGTAAGTAATCCGGTTATTGAAAACATCGCAGGCCAGATAAATGGCTTTTAATAAGGATTCGTGCGATGCAATATCTTTACCGGCAATATCGTAGGCTGTTCCATGATCGGGCGATGTTCTGATAATGGGTAAACCGGCCGTAAAATTTACTCCCGATTGAAACTCTAATGCTTTAAATGGTGTAAGTCCCTGATCGTGATACATGGCCAGTATGGCATCAAATTTTCCTAAATTTCCGGCACCGAACAAACCGTCGGCAGGATAGGGTCCCAAAGCCATTATTTTTTCTTCGCGTGCTGCTTCTATGGCCGGAATTATAATATCTATCTCTTCGCTACCAAGTAGTCCGTTATCGCCCGCATGAGGATTTAAACCTAATACAGCAATTTTGGGTTTTCTAATGGCAAAATCCTGAATAAGTGTTTGATTAAGTATTCTAATTTTTTTAAGTATGAGATCTTTGGTTAAGGTAGACGAAACATTTTTCAGTGGTAAGTGCCCTGTAACTACTCCAACGCGTAGTCTTTCGCCCACCATGAGCATTAAAGCTTCTCCTTGGCCTGCATTCTCTTCAAAATACTCAGTTTGTCCGGGAAAATTAAAATCTTTTGATTGAATGTTTGATTTGTTTATTGGTGCAGTAACCACAACATCAATTTGTTCGGAGAGCAAGTCTTTTGTCGCCATTTCGAGTGCTTCGAATGCAGCAAGCCCCGATTCTTTGGTCGATTTTCCGAGTTCAACACGCACACTTTCGTCGTTGCAGTTAATAATATTGGCTCTTTTGGAGTTAGCTTCGTCGGCTTTTTTAATGGTATTAAAGCTAAAGTTGTTTATATTTAGCGCTTTTCTGTGGTATGCCGCAATTTTGGGCGAACCGTATACAATAGGTGTGCATACTTCTGTTATTCTGTTATCTTGCAGGGCCTTGATTATAATTTCGTATCCAATTCCGTTAATATCGCCTTGAGTAATTCCTACTCTCACTTTATTTTGCATAATTTATTAGTATCAGTTTGAATAATTTTTTATAAAATCGATTAAAAGTCTAACGCCCGATGCTGTACCGTTTTTTCCTCTGTACGAGAAAGTAGATGACACGTGCGCAGTTCCGGCAATATCTAAATGTATCCAAGGGTAGTCGGTAAATTTTTGGAGAAATTTTCCTGCGGTAATGGCACCGGCATCTGCGCCACCAATATTTTTCATGTCGGCGATATCCGATTTTATGTAATCGTCGTATTCATCCCATAGGGGTAATTCAACCATTCTTTCGAAGGTGTTTTGTCCGCTTTGTAATAGTTTTTGAAAAATATCGTTGGAGCATGTGCGCATGGCTGCAATTGCTTCTTTGCCCAATGCTCTCATGGCCGCACCTGTAAGGGTTGCAAGGTCTATAACCAATTCGGGTTTATATTTTTTTGCATAAGCCAATGCATCGGCTAGTATCATTCTTCCTTCGGCATCTGTGTTGAGCACTTCTACTGTATTTCCGCTAAACATTTTTACCACGTCGCCGGGTGCGTAGGCATCTTGGCCAGGTCTATTATCGGTTGCGGGAATCAGGCCAACTAAGTATACGGGTAATTGTGCTTTAGCTGCGGCATAAAATGCGCCTGCCACTGCTGCAGCTCCGCCCATGTCTACTTTCATTATATCCATGCTGTTGGGGGTTGGTTTTAGGCTAAGTCCGCCGGTATCGAAAACAACACCTTTGCCTACAAGCACAATTGGGTTATTATTTACCGCATTTTCGGGTTTGTAGCTAAGAATTGTAAAAGTTGGTGGGTCTATGCTGCCTTTGTTCACGGCGAGCAAACCGCCCATTTTTAGTGCTTCTATTTGCCGTTTGTCTAGTACTTCCACTTTAAAACCTGCTTTCTGGCCTTTGTCGAATATTTCTTCCGATAGTTTTACGGCTGTAAGGTATGAATATGGCTCATTTACCATATCGCGTGCCCAGTAGGTAGCTTCTAGGGTGGCAATCAAGAGTTTTTGGTCTTCAGGGCTTATTGCATCAGCACTAAGGCATATCTCTTTAAGAGCATTTACTTTTTTCTCCGAAAAATACTTCAAAAACTGATAATTCCCGAGTGCTAATCCTTCTGTAGCGGCTAGCAAATGCTCTGGCTGTTGATATGTACTGCTAATCCACAAACTGGTAATATCCAGCTTATTGATTACAGAAAGCATAATATTTGATCCTATTCTAATTTGTTCGGCAGTATGAGCAGGGCTTTGTTTTTCTTCTGTTTGCAGCAGAAAAATTTGTTGGCTAAGTCTGTTTAAGTGTATTTGTATTTGTTTTTTTTCTATCAGCTGCTTAACAAAGTTTAATTCACTGGTTGTGCAGATATTTTGTAGTTCGGCAACTTCTCTAAACAAAACAAACTGATGTTGACTCTCTGTTTTCTTTTGTGTAAATAATATTTGTAGGTTCATAAACTAATGATTTTGTCTTGTGTTGATTTTTAATTTGTCATTATTTTTATAATTCGAAAGTAAAAATAGTATTTTTTTGCCTTCATTAATGATAATCTGTTATTTTTTCTTTTTTTTTTAAATCTTTCAATTTAATGCAAAGTTATATCTTTGTGCGTATCAAATAGCTTTTTTTTAATCAGCAAATGGTATTTTAAAAAACATGTTTTGCATAAAAAGCTATATTATTGCACTTTTGCAAGTTAAAAGTTTTATGAATTATTTAAAGAAAGGTTTTTATGAATGTAAGATTTATGATTGTGCTATGCAGTTTTGTATTGATATCTTTTACGGCCTTTTCACAGTCAAAGATGCGCAGCGAAAAGCAAATGGCAAAAGCCAAAACCTATAAATCGCTTGAAGATGCGCTAAAAAATCCAAAAAAAGTATACAAGTTAGATTTAAGTTATCAGAATCTGCTTAAGCTGCCCGATGAAATGAGTACTTTAGTTAATTTGCAGGAAATAAATTTGAGTGGGAATAAAATAAGCTATTTACCCGATTTTATTTGGAAAATGACTAATATTCAGGTGATTAAATTGTCCGAAAATCAGATTATTGAAATTCCGGACGAGATTGGACACTTAACAAATTTGGTGGAGCTAGATTTATTTAATAATCGTGTAAGTTTGATAAGCGATAAAATTGGGCGTTGTACTTTACTCGAAAGGCTAGATTTGGGTTGGAACGAACTTCAAGTACTGAGCGATAGTATTTCCCGGCTATCAAATCTCACTTATTTGAGTGTGGAGAAGAATAATTTAAAGCGTTTTTTAACTTCTGTATCGGGGCTAAATAAGCTTACAACACTAAAATTATTTACCAATAAAATTGAGCAATTGCCATCTGATATTTGCGCATTGGAATTGTTACCCGAATTGTCGCTGGGTTTTAACCAGCTAAAATCATTACCTGCTAGCTTTTGCCATCTCACAAATCTCAAAAGCATTAATTTAGAATCTAATAAGCTGGTTTCTTTGCCCGATAGTTTTGGAAATTTAGTTCATTTAGAGAAAATATATCTTCAAAACAACGAGTTAGTTAAATTACCCGAGAGCATGCAATTTATAAAAGCTTTAAGCGAATTAGAACTGCACAATAATAAGCTTCGAACTCTGCCCGAAAATCTGGTTTTTCTTAAGAATATCAGGGAGTTAAATCTTCAGCACAATCAGTTATATAGCTTGCCCGAGTCGTTTTATGCTTTGCAAAATATTTCAATTCTCGACTTATCTTATAATTGGTTTGGTTCATTTCCCGCAAAATTAGGTACATTAAAGTTGCTTACTGAGTTGATAATGAGTAATAATGGAATAAAGGAGATGAAATCGTTTCAAGGGCCTTTCGAAAGTTTGGTATTACTCGATTTGTCGAATAATAAGATTCTTGCTCTTTCGGGCGATATTGCCCGTATAAGCACTTTGGAACATTTAAATCTGAGCAACAACAGTATTATGCTATTGCCCAAGGATTTTGATAATTTTAAAAACATTAAGTGGATAAATTTGTCAAAAAATCAGTTGTATTCATCACAGAAGCTTAAGGCAAAAGAAATATTTAAGGGAGCAGAGCTTTTTCTTTAGTAGTGTAATCCTTTAATAATAAGCAATAAATCTACATTTTTAGAATTTTTGAAAAAAATATTCGAAAAGTTGATTTTTTATAGACGATTTTGCTTTATTTTGCGTTTTATAATAAATTTATAAAACATGGCATCATTAAAATCAAAGAGTCAAATTATTCGCGAAGAAATCGCCAATGTAATAACGCATGGTGTTGGGCTTGCGTTAAGTGTTGCAGCCCTTGTGCTGCTAGTAGTTTTTGCCAGTTTAAAAGGCGATGCATGGAGAATTGTTAGTTTCAGCATTTTTGGAGCTTCGCTTGTGCTTCTTTATCTTGCATCTACCTTATACCATGGAGCAAGTCGTCCGCAAGTAAAGCTTCGTCTTAATCGCTTCGATCATTCTGCTATTTATGTGTTAATTGCAGGCACTTACACACCATTTACGTTGGTTACCCTCAGGGGGGCATGGGGTTGGACTATTTTTGGTATTGTTTGGGGGCTCGCCATTGCCGGTATTGTTTATAAGATTTTTTTTTACAAAGTAAAATATCGTGCAGTATCAGCCATCATTTATCTGCTTATGGGATGGATTATTGTAATTGCCATTAAGCCTTTGATTACAAGTCTTAGTTTACCCGGTCTTATCTGGCTTGCAATAGGAGGGCTTAGCTATTCATTTGGGGTTATTTTTTATTTATGGAAAAAGCTGCCTTTTGCACATTCCATTTTCCATTTGTTTGTTTTGGGCGGAAGTATTTCTCATTTTTTTGCCATATTATTGTATGTTTAATTTGAATTAAGGATTTTGGAGTGAGGGCAGATAAATTTGCATTGAATAGTTTTGCTCCAAATTCCTTTTTCCTGGTTACAAATGAAAACTAAGAAATAGGAGCGAATTGATACTGCTAAATGGCAAAGTGTAAGATTTTTTGTAGTCGAAATTAAATGTTTGTCCGTTGCTGATGTAGCTTCGCTCTCTTAAATTTTGAAACTGATATTGAATACTAATTCCGGCTTTCAATTTTTTAGTAAAATAACGGCTCATTTCATAGCCTCCGCTATAAATGATGTTCGGAAATGTATGCACTTCGATATATGTGCTCAATCCATTTCTTTCTAGTTCCCGATATAGGCGTGTATAAATCGGGAATGCGATACCAGTATGAATATTCAGACTTAGTTTTCTTAGGTGCTGATAAAATTTGAAATTTAAGCCTGAACTCATTTGTCTTGAATAGCTTTTGCTAATTCCCATAATTTCGTCTGTAGTTTGCTTGCTTCCCAATAAGAATCTATTTTCAAGTTCGATTGAAAGATTTGGTAAAATGAGATACTCAAAATTCAGATTATTGATAATTCCTTTACCATTACTGATGTAGATAAAAGTATTGTTCGTATCAATTCCCTGATTTTCTTTAAGTAAGGGAAAAGCGTATCCAGATTTTATATTAATCAGAAGCTTTTGTGCTTTCATTTGATAGCCTAATATTTGGAATATAATAACGAGTGGCAAATATTTAATCATACCAAATAAATTTTGCATCAAATAACATAAAAATTAGCATTTACAAACATTTAGGTACGTTGATAAACCGGAATAGCATTAATACCTTCCGTATCAAATTGTTTTTTTAGCGACGGAAAATCTTTTGTAAATCCCAGAATAAATCCTCCTCCTCCCGAACCACATAATTTTAATGTAAAATTATCTGTTTCCAAGCCTTGTTTCCATAAAGCTTGTATGCTATCAGGAATCATAGGGTTAAAATGTTCTATTTGGTATTTCGACAATTCTTTTAAATGTCTGAAAAAAGAAGTGCTGTCACCAACCAGAATATTTTCTATACATTTGTTATTTAATGGAATATACTCGTTCATGATAACGTTTTTATAGTTTTCATTTTCACAACTTTCCATAAAATAATTTACTAAAGGTTCTGTAATGCCTGCAGTTCCTGAATTAATAAGAAAGATTGCTTCTGTGTCGGAGAAATCTTTTTGCGGAATTTCTACCAATTCTATATGCTTTTTTTCTTTGATTAATACTGGCTGTTTAAGGTATGAATTTAGCGGGTCAAGGCCTGAACTGGTACCATGAAAATAGCTCTCTAGCTTAGCCAGTCTGTTTTTGATTATGTTTATTCCTTCACTTTCCAGCAGTGTTCTTTTACTATGATTATCGGGCACATAATGTCTGTATATTGCGGCAACAAGTGCACCCGAGCTACCTACGCCGTAACCTTGTGGAATCGACGACTCAAAATACATCCCATCGGCAATATCTCTTTCCAGAGCTTTAATGTTTATATCGAAATCCAGTTCGTCGTTGTGGAGTAATTTTTTTATATGGTTTGCAAAGTCTTGCAAATGCATATTAGATTCTTTTGCAAAGTTTAAATCGGTATATTTGTTATTCAGCAAAAAACTTAGCTCACCCTGAAAATGGGTATAAGGAATAGTTAATGCTTCGGAACCGCAAATAACACTGTACTCGCCAAATAATAATATTTTTGAATAGAAAACTTCGTGTCTGTTTTTCATTTGTTTAATTTTTATTAGGCCCTGATCCTATGGTGTCTTCAATTAATTGATTTTTGGCCGATAATACAATTAACTCGTTTTTTATAAATTGGTTTACTTGATTTTTGTATGCATCAGGAAATAGTATGTGTACATTTGGACCAGCATCTAGTGTAAAACAAAGCGGAATTTTTGTTTCTTCTCTAAAAAGCTTAATTTTTTCCAATGCCAATAGTGTTCCTGGTTTTAAGAGAGAGTACCAAGGGTTTGAGCTTAGCATCATGGCATGTAAACTAAGGGCTTCGTTTTCGGCTATTTGTGTAAATTTTTCCAAATCTCCCGACTCAAAAACCTGAATCAGGGTTCGAATATTACTAAAAGCTTGATCTTTTCTTGCTTGCGAATATGGGTGATTGTTCATTAACGAATGTCCTACTCTGCTGGATACTTTTTTTTCGCCTGCGTCTATTATTAGAATAGAATCGTGGTAATTTAGAAAAGCAGAATGTAGCTTTCCCGGTAATTCAATTGCATATTCTTGCGCACTATTTTCTATTTCGTTTAATTGGCCCCAAAGCGAGACATACGGAAAAACAGACCTTGCTGCACTTCCTGAGGCCAATCTGGCAAAATAAGAACTACGTTTCAAAAATGCTTCTTTGGATAGTTTTTGATTGATTAGTTGTTGCTCTAAATCAACCAAGCAAAGAGCCAAAGCACTCATCGACGAAGCTGATGATGCAATTCCGGCAGAATGCGGAAAAGTATTCTTGCTATCAATCCTAATTTTGTAATTTTCTAAATAAGGTAGTTCCGAAAGAATTTGTTCAAGGAAAATTTGTATTTTACCTTTAAAAATATCGTTAGTCTTTTCTTCGAAAAAGAACTCTAAGTCTATGCGTTTTTCATTTTCTTTGTTATATAAGCCTATAGTAGTTTCAGTTAGCGCTTTACTTAAGGTAAAACTTATGGAAGGATTTATTGGCAACTGATTGCCGTATTTTCCCCAGTATTTTACAATGGCTATGTTAGATGGGCTTTGCCAGCTGCTTTGGGCAATTATTTTGCTATTCATATATTAGTTCGGAGTATTTAAAATAGGTAGTATAATTTTTTTCGGAAAAATATTTAATCGTTTTGTCAATACTTTCGGCTCCAACAGCCAAAAGAAAATCGCCTCCCCAAGCACCCAAAGATTTTACAGTGCCGTTAAAATCCTGAAAATTTGTCTGTTTCACTGGCTTTGTATTCAGGTATTCCGATAGAATATTTTCGTGCCTGTCTAAAAGATTAATAAAATGCTTAAGACTTTTGCAAATTGCTACTTGTTCCGATATTTGGTCAATTTCAGTAAGTATTTCCTGTGTGAAAGTACTATTTTGATTTAACTTAATACTTTTTGCGGAATCTTGTTTGTGGCCACTATACACGAATAAAAGATCATGTTTAAAAGGAATTTGCCAATGAATGTATTTAATTGATGGTATTTGTTTATTTAGCTGATAGAAAAAAGCACTATTTGAATTAGCAGCAGCAATATCGTATCCCGAGCCTTTTGATATTTCAAAATGCAGTTCGAATGGATTTATTCCTGCCCATTGTGCCATGTTGTATATAAGGCTGGAACTACTTCCCAACCCCCAGTTTCTATTAAAGTCTAAATGGTGCTCAATTTTTTCAAGTTTGGTAAATACTATTGTAGGCTTTAGTTTTTTGATAGCCTTAATCAATCTGCTCACAAAGATAAGGCTTTCTGAGTGTTCTTGCGAAATGGGCTCTAATGTAATACTATCAAAAGATGCTTGAAACCAAATCTGATTATTTTCGAACGAGAGCCATTTAAATGTATTGGAATATTGTTCCGATTCAAAGAAATAACTGTGTTGTCCAAATTTTAGTGGCAGGGAAAATGCTTTGGCTCCATGCAGAACCATGTATTCTCCTGTGATTAATAATTTACCTCTGGCGAAAAAATAACTTGGTTTCACTTAAATTTCTTTATGAATACCTTTTCTAATCTCTGTTAAGAAACTTTCAACTGCAGAGAAAGATACTTTGTGTGTTTTAAAGAATTCAATGGCCTTAGTTTTTTCGGGTTGCGAGGCTTTATAGTGGTTTAATATGTTTAACAAATGCATTTTCATGTGTCCAACTTGTATTCCTTTTGTTATTAGTGATTTAATGGCCGAAAGGTTATTGGCCAAACCTGCAGTTGCGGTAATCATCATCAATTCTTCTGCAGTAGGGTTACCTAATATGTCTAAGGAGCGCTTTGCTAATGGATGCAGGTGCGTTAATCCGCCTACGGTTCCCATTGCAAGTGGCAGAATAAGTGTATATTTAAACTTTCCCTTTTCTAAGCAAATATCTGTAAGACTTGCATATTGTCCGTTTCTTGATGCATAAGCATGTCCCGATGCCTCAATGGCTCTAAAATCGTTTCCGGTGGCAAGAGCTACAGCGTCTATGCCATTAAAAATACCTTTATTATGGGTTGTTGCACGGTATATATCTATTTGAGCAATTTTTACCGCTTGGGCAAATTTTTGGGCAAATTCTTCGGCTGTTAATTCTTCGTCGGCATCATCCAAATCGTCAATATCGCATTCTACCCAGGTTTTTACTAAGCACTCGGGAGTATAATTTGATAAAATAGACATAATTATGTTTATATCCTTAACCGTAAATGCAGGCGAATCAATTACAAACGATTTAAGTTCTTGGGCAAATTCTTCAAGCACGCTGTTTATAAAATTGGCCCCCATGCTGTCGCGGGTATCGAAACTTACTTTTAGCTGGTAATAGTTTTCCATGGCATGCCGCATATCTATTAGTTCTATGCTTAAAATGCCACCCCCACGTTTACGCATGTTTTCAGTAATTTTGGCAACGCGCTTGTGGAGTTTCTCGCGTAGCTCGGGCATCAAAAAATCTAGCTTCTCGAAATTACCCGACCATGAGAAATGTACCTGTCCAATTTTTTTTACTGAAATTATTTCCGATTTAAATCCACCTTTATTACCCCAATATTTTGCGGCTTTAGATGCAGCAGCTACAACCGAACTTTCTTCAATAACCATTGGGATATGGTATATTTTATTGTTGATGATAAAATTGGGTGAAATACCGTAGGGCATTGAATAATTGGTTAAAGTATTCTCGCTAAATTCGTTTAGCCTTTTCTGTATTTCTTTATCGGGATGCCAGAAACTTGCCAGCTCTTTTTTAAATTCATCGGAATCATTAACCAATTGACTAACAAACTCTATTTTTTGTTTTTTGGGGAGCTTAGAAAAACTTTCGATAATTTCTCTTGGTATCATAGATTTGTTTTTTAAACGATGCAAATTTACTAATTTAATTATTAATCTGGCTTAAGAAATCCTTCCTAACTTCTAATAAATTATATGCAAGTTGTAATCCTTTTGTTTGAATTTCAGCAAAATGTTTTAGTTCTTCATAATCGCCCATCGCATATTTTAGAAATCCGGATGCCATACCATAAATGGCAGGCATGTTGCTCGATTTAGTTAGGTAATATCCATCCAAAAAGGAGTTTATTCCTCCGGATATAATTAAATTTTGTGTATTTATTTCTTTTTGTTCATCGGCAAATTTGTTTATCCAATGTAGCATTTCGTAGGCCGTATGACCAATAAAGCTCAAAGGTTCAAATAGTTGCTGATCGTTTTTTTCTCTACGCCATATTTCTACCTTAGAAAAATTTGTTCCTCCCAGTGAGCCAAATTCAATAGCTTCAATCGGCAGTTTTAGTAATTCGAGCAAGCTTGCAGGGCCAAATCCTTGTCCTACTTCCTTGATAATTAAAGGTAAATGGAAATCAAGTAGAAATTCTTTTATCGTATCAATGGGGTTTCTTTTAATAATATCACCTTCTGGTTGTATCCATTCTTGCAATGGATTAATATGAATAATCAATCCGTCGGCTTGCAAATCAAATAAGAGGTTTTCAATTAATACGGTTTCTTTATTTTTTATTATATCTTCAATTTGGGCAATACCAAGATTTGCGAATAAAGGTAATTCGTTGCCCAGGTATTTTCTTACATCAAAATCAGCGAAATAAGTTTTATCTTTTAAAATAATTCTGCAGGAACCTAAACCCAATCCAAAACCATATTCATTGCTCACCATGGCCAGATTTTTGTTTATCACCGCAGCCTTGCTAGTGCCGCCTGTCATACTCGAAATCCACAGGGGAAACCTCAGACTTTTACCGGCCAGCTTTATTTCGGGAATTTTATTTTCAACAAAATTTCCAAGAATTGGCTCATAGTAAAATCTTTTGTCGCTTTTTATTTTTTCTATTTGTGATTGAAATGCTAGGTCAATGTGATCCTTTTTCCTGTCAGTCATTTATAACATGTTTGCGCAAAAGTATTAATTTAAGTGAGACTTATTCTTATTTAGATTTAATTTAAGAAAAGTTTAATAGTTTTGTAGTAAAACTTAATTAAAATTACGATTTTGTATTAATTTCAAATATTTTGTATTTTTTTAAACCTCTTTTCTGCAAAAAATATTTGAGAGATGTAGCTAAAACACCAAAACCATATTTCATGCTTCTTCCGAAATTTATGGAACTTGCCTCGTCGAAATATTTTGTAGGGCATGTAATTTCGGCAATTTCGAAACCGGCATAAAAAATTTGTGCAATCATTTGGTTATCGAAAACAAAATCGTCGCTGTTGTTATTGTAACTAATTTTTTGAAGTACTTCGCTCGAAAATGCTCTATAGCCAGTATGGTACTCCGAAAGTTTTTGGCCAATAAGCACATTTTGGGTAAATGTGAGTAGTCTGTTTGCAATATATTTGTAAACTGGCATTCCGCCCTTTAAAGCCCCTTTTCCTAAAATACGCGAGCCTAATACAACCGGATATACATTATTGGCAATAAGGAATATCATCGATTGCAGCAGTTTAGGCGTATACTGATAATCGGGGTGGAGCATTACCACTATATCAGCATTTAATTCAAGTGCTTTGTTGTAGCAGGATTTTTGATTACCTCCATAGCCTTTATTTTGCTCGTGAGCAATAATATGCGTAATGCCCAACTTTTTTGCTACCTGAATGGTTTCGTCAGAACTTTTGTCGTCTGTAAGTATAACCTCGTCAACAATATCCATCGGAATTTCATTGTAGGTAATTTCTAGTGTTTTAGCTGCATTGTAAGCGGGCAGAACTACAGCTATTTTTTTATTATTTATCATGCGGTATAAAATTTAATGCAAAAAAAGCAATTTTTTGTCAAACAATAGCAAAAAATTTGATTTTCAATTGCTGAAGGAAGCGTAAAAAAAAATACCTGTTTTTTTGTTTCCTAAAAACAGGTATTTCGAAATTGTCATGATTCGTTTTTTCGATTACATCTCGTCACCAAAATCCGATTCCTGATTTTCGCCACCATTCTCACGTTGTTTTTTTGAGTTATAGTTATTTATTTTGTAACTAACACTAAATTCAAAAACTCTGG
This sequence comes from Acetofilamentum sp., assembly GCA_020720625.1. Classification (GTDB taxonomy): domain Bacteria; phylum Bacteroidota; class Bacteroidia; order Bacteroidales; family DYOH01; genus DYOH01. The sequence goes on from DYOH01000011.1 coordinate 31,371, forward strand.
CTTCCCTGCTAAATTCGGTTTCGTTAAAGAAAGTTTCCGATAGGCTTGTAAATTTATGTTTCATCGTACCAAAGGGGTCTCTTAAAGATAGGGTTAAATTTAGCTTATCATTAAATAAGCTTTGTCGGGCGGCAATGTTGGCAAAAATAAAAGCTTCGCGTGTACCTTGTGCTGTAACCGATGCTCCGCTGTAGAATCCATTTACCTGAAAACGGGTATTCGATTTTAGTTTAAGCGTTGCGTTGAATCTGGCGTCAAAATTTATGCTATTATTCGAAACGTCCTGATCCGAAATGCTACCTTCGAAACTATAATAATAGAGATTGCCGCTTAGCATAAAATTTATAGCTTTGGAAGCCACAACATTGGCCATAATTTCGGACCCAATTGCATGGTCTTTGTTTAGATTATCCCAAGTTGATAACAATCTTCCGTCGGGCAGCACCGTTTGAATTCGGGTCATTAAATTACTTCCCTGGCGATAGTATGTTTCAAGAGAGAGGCTGGAGTTACCAAAACGTTTAATAAAATTCAATTCATAGGAGTTGGTGTAGGCCGGTTCTAACATCGGATTTCCCTGATTTACGCTAAATTCGTCGGCAAAATTTGGGTATGGGTTTAAAAATCTTCCGTTCGGACGGTCAATTCTTTTACTATATCCGGCCTGTGCTTCAAAACTTTCGGTAATTTTTCTGTTGATATGTAAACTAGGAAAAATGTCGAATTTTTCCAATGGAAAACTCTCCCGGGTGGTAATCTGGTAAAAATTACGGTCTGCGTATTCCCCTCTCAAGCCAAACTGAATACCAAATCCTGCAAATTGGTCAGAATAAGTGGCATACACAGCATGTATATTGTTTTTATACTCCATATCGTTGGAGTAAGTTTCGTTTGTAGTCCACTGGTTTAAATCCGCATCGTAATTCTGATATAAATATTCAGAGTAAGAATTGTCTAGTCTGGCCTGATATCCTGCTTCTAATTTGCGCGTTTCGGTAAACGGAATTACATAATCAATTTTGGCGCGCCATTCATTTTCGCTGGCATTTTCGTCAGTTTTTAGACTGTAAAGAGAATTAGGTATTCTGGCTCCGTAAACATCCATGTCGTACTGTTCGGTAAGCTCGGTTTCATCGCTAATGTCGTTGTGATAGTTTATTTGTGCTTGTAAATTATGCCCTGGTTTTGCAAAGTTAATCTGATAATTTAGGTTTACAGAATAATGAGGCCCGCCACGGTCAAAATTACTGAGAGAATTGTAATAAGATTTATTCGGATCCAAGCTGGTATAATAGGTATAGTTAGAATTAGCGTATCGGCCAAAATCAAAAGTACCGTACTCAGCACTAAGTGAAAGAGTTTGATTATTCGTAATATTTAAATCAAAACCGGATTTAAATCCATTTCCACCTCTAAACATATTTCTTTCACCGTCGGAATTAAGATAATTGGTTTGCCCGGTAAGGTAGGTTTCACGAAGACTGCTGCCGCCTCCTAAAAACTCATAATCTCTCCAGTTGGCTCCAACAAACCAGTTCAAGTTTTTTGAGCGGAAATTTACTAATGCATCAGCTTTATATTTATGGTTTGTTCCAATACTGGCATTAATAATACCGCTAATTCCACTGGCACGATTTTTTTTCAGAACAACATTAATAATGCCCGCCACACCGTCTGGATCGTACTTGGCAGATGGGTTGGTAATTATTTCGATATTTTCGATTTCGGAGGCCGGGATTTGTTGTAAAGCATCACTCCCTTGTAAAACAGATGGTTTTCCGTCGATAAACACAGTAAAACTAGAACTTCCGCGTAAGGTAACATTTCCATCAATATCGGTTTGTACAGCCGGCGATTTTTCCAAAACGTCCACAGCAGTTCCTCCTGCTGCCGTAACATCCTGGCCAACATTAATTACCTTCTTATCGAGCTTGTATTGCACCTGAGTTCTTTCAGCCACAATATTTACCTCTCCAATTTCTTCCGATACAATGGCAAGATTTATTTCACCCAAGTTAATGGTAGGAGTTTTTGGATTAATTTTTATATCCTGTTTTACAAGGTGTTCGTATCCAATAAATTTTATATCAAGGAAAAATCTACCCATTGGTAAATCTTTTAGTAAAAAACTTCCCGTAGCATCTGTTATGGTTCCACCAATCATGCTGCTGTCGCGCATACTGTAAAGTATTACACTTGCAAATTCAACAGGCACATTATTTTCCTGGTCAATAACTTTTCCGGATAATACGCCAATTGCCGGCATATTGTTTCCGTTGGCGTTACCGCTTCCTGGTTGAGCATTGGCCATTACTACAAAAGCTAAAACAAAGTATAAGATGGCAAAAAAACTTTTCATATAGTATTCTCTTTAATTTTGGAATTTTGACGCCAAGATGAGAAAAAACTTGCGCTCATTTTGTAAATTATTTATAAAAAATCTAAATAAGCTTATGAATAGCAAATTTAGCCACACCAAGGTATATAATCTGTCGACTAATGATTTTGATAGTTAATTTCTTGGCTTTGTAATTTAAAATGTCTTTTTTTGTTGGTTTTTTGAAACATTTTTGCATAATTTAAAATCTGCTTCTGTGTTTAAAAATCTTTATTAACTTTGGGCTAAACAAAATAAGATGTTTGACTATATTGAAGGTAAAGTAGCTGAATTAACGCCTACTTATGTTGTATTAGATGTTGCCGGAATAGGTTATTTTGTAAATATAAGCTTACAAAGTTATTCCGTTATCGAAGAAAAAAAAATGCTTAAAATGTATATCCACCACGTTATTAGAGAGGATGTTCATTTGCTGTTTGGATTTAAAGAAAAAAAAGAGCGCGACATGTTTCGATTGCTTATTTCTGTTTCCGGAGTGGGTGCAAATACAGCCCGTGTGATGCTTTCTACCTTAACTACAGTAGAATTAGAGAAAGCAATTTTAGGCAATCAGGTAAATATCATAAAAAGTGTGAAAGGCATTGGACTTAAAACAGCCCAAAAAATAATTATCGAATTAAAAGATAAAATGGGTAAACTCACGGAAGAAATGTCGGTATTAATGGCTTCCGATTCCAAAGTTCGCGAAGAAGCGCTCGAGGCACTTATTATGCTTGGTTTTGCAAAGCCATCAGTAAACAAGGTTCTCGATAATTTGTTGAATAAAGAAAGTGGAATGGACGTGGAACATTTGATTAAGAATGCTTTAAAACAATTATAAATTGATGGATTTGTCTCATTTTAAAAAAATGTGTATGATAAGACTTTTACGCTGAATAATGCCCAATGGCGAAAAAAAAATTGTCTTATACCAATAGCTTCACATGAAAAATACCGGATTACAAATTATTTTTGTAGTGATATTGCTTTTTGGCTTTTTCAAAGCCAAATCGAATATTTTGTTTTCTATTGATTATTCTTACGGAATAAACGATTCTCTGCCCGATTATTTTAAGGTAAGGCCTTTTAGCTTGAAACCTTCGTTAAATAGCGAGCAATACAGATATCCCTATTTTGGCATGCCCAAAAATCTTAAAAGCAGCGTAAAATATAATCCCAATACGGGCGAATATGAAGTAAAATATTTGTTGGGCGATTTGGAGATTGGTGAGCCTGCGTATTTGGATTACATGCAATACAAAAGTTTCGAGATGACCCGAAACAATCAACTTTATTGGATGAATGCCGCACGAATGGGGCGAAATGGAGTTTCGTTAAATCCCTTAGACAGATTTCTTAATCCGCAGTTAAATGTTGGAATTGAAGGTTTCGACCGCATTTTTGGTAGCAACACCATAGATATTCGCCCAAATGGATCGGCAGAGCTCATCTTTGGACTAAACTATTCCAATAGTGGCGATCCATCCCTTCCCAAAAGGCTTCAGAAGCAAACGCAATTTGACTTTGATATGAAAATTCAATTGGGAGTTACCGGACAAATTGGCGACAAAATGAAGGTGGGAATTAATTATAATACTGAAGCTACTTTCGATTTCGAGAATCAGGCCAAATTAGCATATACAGGCTCCGAAGACGAAATTATTCAGAGCATTGAGGCCGGAAATGTATCCTTTCCTTTGAATAGTTCATTAATTAGTGGGAGTCATAGCTTATTTGGGATTAAATCTGCCCTAAAATTTGGAAATCTTAGCGTTACATCAGTTATATCAAAGCAGGAAGGTAAATCAAAAGTAATTGATTTAGAAGGTGGAGCTCAACAAAATGAGTTCGAAATTTCGGCTTCGGAATATGAAGCAAACCGGCATTTTTTTCTGGCTCATTATTTTCGCGAAAACTACGACAGAGCATTAGCAAGTTTGCCAATAATAAATTCTGGAATAAGCATTACCCGTATAGAAGTTTGGGTAACCAACAAAACAGGAAATTTCGAAAATTCCAGAAATATTCTGGCACTTTTGGATTTGGGTGAAAATCAATCCAATATTTTCTCTGCTTTGTTTTCCCAATCTATGGCAGAACCATATCCTCAAGACAGTATCAATACTTTATTGCCCATAATCTTAGGAAATTTTCCACAGGTCAGAAATATCAATCAGGCAGCAGCAGCACTCAAATCGTTGGAACCTGCATTTGTTATCGGACGCGATTTCGAAAAAGTAGAAAATGCCCGCAAATTATCGCCCAATGAGTTTACATATAATCCCAAGTTGGGATATATATCCCTAAATTTTGCGCTAAATGCCGATGAGGTTTTGGCTGTGGCTTATGAGTATACACTTGCCGGCGAAGTATTTAGGGTAGGTGAGTTTTCAAATAGCGGTGTTGATGCGCCTAATACTTTGATGTTGAAATTATTAAAAGGAACAACCCTTACTCCATCCATCCCGAACTGGAAACTTATGATGAAAAACATTTATTCGATAGGTGCTTTTCAAATTAATCCGGATAATTTTCAGCTACACATTTTATATCAAAATGATAATACAGGAAATGCCATTAATTATATTCCCGAAGGTGATATTAACGGACAGGTTTTACTTCAGGTTTTAGGTCTTGATAAATTAAATAGCCAATTAGATCCAGGTTCAGATGGATATTTTGATTTTATCGATAAAATTACCATTGATGCAGCTAAAGGGAAGATTATTTTTTCGCAACTTGAACCTTTTGGAAGCTATTTAAAATCAAAATTTTCTCAATCGGATGTTGCAGATAAATACATCTATCAGGAGCTCTACGACTCTACCCAAAGTAAAGCCAAACAAATAGCCGAAAAAAATAAATTTACTTTAAAGGGAAGATACAAATCCTCTACAGGTTCAGAAATATATCTAAATGCCATGAATATTCCTACCGGATCTGTAAAGGTTTCTGCCGGCGGAATTCAGTTGCAAGAAGGAACAGACTATGTGGTTGATTACCTCCTTGGACGTGTAACTATTCTTAATCAGGGACTTATGGAATCAGGCACTCCCATGAGAATTTCTCTCGAAAGTAACGAGCTATATAATTTCGAGACAAAGACATTGCTCGGAACTCATTTAGATTATCAATTTTCCGATAATTTTAATCTAGGTGCAACCATCATGAATCTTACCGAAAAACCAATGACCAATAAAGTGGATATCGGCGACGAACCGGTATCAAATACCATTTGGGGGCTTAATGGGGCTTACTCAACAGAGGCACCATTTTTAACCAGGTTGGTCGATTTTTTGCCTTTCATAGAAACCAAAGAGATGTCAAATTTTTCTGTAAATGGCGAATTTGCACATTTAATTCCGGGACATTCCAAGGCGATAGAAAAAAATGGAATTTCGTATATCGACGATTTTGAAGGAACCAAAATAACATCGGATTTAAAAGCACCCAATGCATGGACTATTGCGAGTATACCTCAAGGGCAGCCGGATTTATTTCCCGAAGCTTCGTTAATAAACAATTTGGCCAATGGTTATAATCGCGCCAAATTTGCATGGTATATTATCAGCAGCGATTTATTAAGTTCGAATATTGCCCCCGAACATCTTCAAAAAGATTTAGCGCAGCGCTCTAATCATTTGGTAAGGGAAGTTATTGAACAAGAGATTTTTCCATACAGAGAGAGTCAAAATAACATTCCTACACCTTTGGCAGTATTAAATTTAGCATATTACCCTCAAGAAAAAGGTCCATATAATTTCGATGTAAATCCCATGCCAGGCATTTCATCGGGCATGGGAGCCAATGGGCGGCTATTAAAACCCCAAACACGCTGGGGTGGGATAATGCGTAATATTCAGACCAACGATTTTGAAGCCGCCAATATAGAATATATCGAATTTTGGATGATGGATCCATTCGTTTACGATACCCTTGCCGAAGGCGGCGATTTTTATATCAATTTGGGAAATATTTCTGAGGATATTCTGAAAGATTCGCGAAAATCGTTCGAAAACGGCTTACCTCCAGGCCAGGATGTTGAAAAAGTAGATACTACAGTTTGGGGGAGAGTGCCGCAAGGTCAATCTTTGGTAAATGCATTCGATAATAATAATGCATCCCGAGTTTATCAGGATGTAGGTTTAGATGGATTGCGCGATGAAGATGAACAATCTTTTTACGAGATCTACCTTCAGCAAATTGCCTCAATTTACGGAACTAATTCAGAAGCCTATCAATCTGCAAGCCCGGATCCATCGGCCGATAATTATCACTATTATCTGGGTGCAGATTTCGATCAGCAGCAGTTAAGCATCCTGGAGCGATATAAATTATATAATGGCATGGACGGAAACTCTCCAACCAACGAGCAATCGCCCGAAGATTATCCTACATCGGGCTCATTAGTTCCTGATATAGAAGACATAAATTTAGATAATACCCTTTCCGAAACCGAAAGCTATTTTCAGTACAAAATAAGTTTAAGGCCCGAAGATATGGAGATTGGCCAAAACTTTATTACCGATATGATTGTAAATTACAAGGAGCGGGTCGATGGCAATGTTACAAGTGTAAAATGGTATCAGTTTAAAGTTCCAATATATAACCCCCAGAAAGTAGTAGGAACAATCGAAGATTTTAAATCTATTAGATTTGTTCGCTTGTTTATGCGCGGTTGGGACGAACAAGTTGTTTTGCGATTGGCGCAGTTTGATTTGGTTAGAGGCGATTGGCGAAAATACAATTTGACCCTCTCGCAAGGAGGTGAGGTATTATCGGATGACAACAATTTTTCTGGAGAGTTTGATGTTTCGGCCGTAAATATTGAAGAAAACGGAAATAAAACCCCCGTGAATTACGTTTTGCCTCCTGGAATCAGACGCGAAAACGATCCTACTAACCCATATTTGCCTTTGCAGAATGAGCAAGCGCTTGTACTAAAGGCAGTTGATTTACCAGATGGCGAAGCCAAAGCTACTTACAAGAATGTGATGCTGGATGCAAGGCAATATAAAAAATTGCAAATGGATATTCATGCTGAAGCACTTCCCGATAGAATAATAAGCGATTACGATTTGGTGGCATTTATTCGGATAGGTTCAGATTTTCAACAGAATTATTATGAGTATGAAGTGCCATTAAAACTAACTCCAACCGGAATATACAATGGCAACCTTGATGCCGACAGACTAAGCGTTTGGCCAGAAGAGAATAAAATGATAATAAATTTTGAGTTACTTCAGCAAGCTAAACAAGCTCGAAACGAAGAAGTAAGAAACATCAATTCTACCGTTAGGCTCACTGCGCCCTATGAATATCGCGATGGCAAGAATACCATTCGCATTATGGGAAATCCCAATTTAAGTAATATTAAAACCATCATGATTGGAATCAGAAATCCGGAACAAGCAAGCAATACCCTTAAGGACGATGGTTTTAGTAAATCGGTAGAAATTTGGGTGAACGAACTTAGACTAACTGATTTTATTGAAAATGGGGGGTGGGCTGCAACAGCTCATGCAACCGCCCAATTGGCAGATTTTGCAAATGTGTCGGTTGCCGGAAATACAAGCACCCGGGGGTTTGGGTCTATTGAGAAAAAAGTAAACGAAAGGTCGAAAGAGGATGTTTATCAGTACGACATTTCTTCAAATCTGGAGTTAGGGAAGTTCTTTCCCGAGAAGGCATCTGTAAAAATCCCCATGTTCGTTAGTTTTTCCGAAGGGGTGAAAATTCCGCAATTTAATCCCCTGGATCCGGATATTGAATTGAAGGCTACTTTAGATAATGCTGATAATAAGCAACAGAGAGATTCTATTAAGTATATTACCCAGGATTACACCCGAAGACGAAGCGTTAATTTTACAAATGTAAAAATCAATAAACAAAGTCAAAATCCGCATTTTTATGATATTTCAAACTTGTCGACCTCTTATGGATTTAACGAGATTTTACAACGAGATATTAATACAGAATACAATTTAACCAAGAATTACACCGGAGCTATTCAGTATAACTTTAATAATCGTCCAAAAACATGGCAGCCTTTTCAGAAAAGCAAAATATTTAAGGCAAAATCGTTAAGGATAATTAAAGATTTTAATCTTAATTTTGCCCCTACAAGCGTTTCTTTTAGAACTTTAATGAATAGGAATTACAACGAGATGCAAACGCGCAATATCGACAACCCCGGAATACTTATAAATCCAAACTTTAAGAAAGATTTTACCTGGGCCCGCGAATATGATGTTAAATACAATATATCCAGAGGATTACGCTTTGATTTTACGGCCAATAATCTTGCCAGAATCGACGAACCCGATGGGCGAATCAATAAAAATGAAAATGATTACGAGTTAAAGCGAGACTCTATAATCAATAACATTAAGGATTGGGGAAGGACAACCCAATATTTGCACCGCTTTTCGTTGAACTACACATTGCCCATTAATAAATTGCCCATGCTCGATTGGGTTAACGCTACAGCAAAATATACCGGTACCTATAATTGGGATGCAAGCCCAATTTTAAGCGATACTATGCTTTTTGGAAATACCATCAAAAATGGAAACGATCAGCAGTTAAATACCAGTTTTAATCTTTTTTCGCTTTACACAAAAGTGCCTTATCTAAAAAAACTTAGTCAGGAAATGACTTCCAAAAGGAGTGGAAAATTAAAACCCGAAATGATAGAGCTTACTTTTTCTCGTAAAAATTTGGTTTTTAAGGCCGAACAATTTATGATTATTAACCATAAGCTAAATACATTAGATGTTGCTGTTAAAGCTACAGACGAACAAGGGCGAGTTGTAAAAGGGATTATGGAAGTTGTAGATAAGAATTCACTTCGCTTTAAGCTTCCGCATGATTATAATAATATTTCAATCGAAGTTACCGGCAAAATTCCTGCTAAGCCAAAAGTTGGTGAGTGGATTTTTAAAAATTCTGTTTATGCAATAATGGGACTTAGAAATGTAAGCATAAACTATTCGGCAAAGCAAGCCAGTGCAATTCCGGGCTATTTGCCCTCCACAAAAATGTTGGGGATGGAATCTGTAAATAATGTATTTGCTCCAGGTGCTCTTTTTGTTTTAGGCTGGCAAGACAGAACTTTTCCTGAGTTAGCTGCTTCTAATCAATGGTTGTCGTCTGATAGTCTTTTAAATCAGGCAGTAAGCTTTACCGATAATCAAACAATATCGTTTCGAGCATTAGCTGAGCCTTTGGTAGGTCTAAAGATTAATTTTACAGCTGAGCGCTCATTGGCCAATCAAGTAACTGAATACTGGCAACCCGATGCAAACGGAAATTTTGTTTCAAAAAATCGCATGGTTGGAGGCAATTTTAAAATGACAGTGAATATGCTTGCCACTGCTTTCTGGGGGCTTGATGAAAATACCTATTCTTCGAAAGCATACGAAAATTTCAGGAATAACAGGGAGGTGGTAGCATGGCGATTGTCGAACGAAAGAAATTCTGCGGGTATTTCGACTTATAATCCTTATTCGCCAAATGTAAACCAACAAACCGGCGAAGAAATTAGCGATGGGTATCCGAATGGATACGGTCCATTGACGCAAGACGTTCTTATTCCTGCATTTTTGGCAGCATATACGAATAAGCAGGCAAGCAATGTGGCACTTAATGCATTTAAGTTTCTTCCGGGTCTAAACTGGAATCTGACCTACGAAGGGCTTAGTCAACATCCATTCTTCAAGTCGTTTATGAAAAATCTTACCCTTCGTCATGCCTATATGGCTTCTTTCAATATAAATTCCTTTACATCAAATCCAAGTTTCGATTATCTTGCCTTTGAGCAGGATGGATTTAGTTTTGTACGCGATAATTTGGTTGGGTATTTTATTCCGGAAAACGAGTTTTCGGCTATTAGCATGGAAGAGAAATTAAATCCGCTATTTGGAATAGATATGCAATTAAAGAATAGCTTTACCGGAAAATTTGAACTAAGGCGAAGCAGGATGATTAGTCTATCTTTGGCTAATAAACAAATAGAAGAATCGGAGCGAAAGGAAATTGTGGTGGGATTAGGCTATCGTTTCGATAAATTGCCAATAAATATAAAAACCGGCGGTGGAGTTAAACGTTTTGAAAGCGATATGAATATTAATGCCGATTTTTCATTTAGAGACGATATTACCATATATAGGAAGATTCAGGAAAATACGAGCGACTTATACGCCGGCATGAAAAACATGGCCATACAACTTTCGGCCGATTACATGTTAAGCAGCAGGTTTCAATTGCGTATTTTTTACGATCAAACCGTATCCGACCCACGAAAGGATTTATCTTACAGAACATCGAACGCAAAGTTTGGAATTAGCGTGAAAGTTAGTTTAATTCCTTAATTTTTTTAATAAAGGAAATAATGTATTTTTGAGTTTGAAACAAATGCATAAATTATTATAAAATGAACGTACCAGAAAATTTAAAATTTAGCCGCGATCACGAATGGATTCGTGTAGATGGCTCCCAAGCATACGTTGGAATTACTGAGTTTGCTCAGGGTGAACTTGGCGATATTGTTTTTGTGGAAATCGAAACAGAAGGCGAAGAGCTTGAAGAAGGAGCTATTTTTGGAACTGTTGAAGCAGTTAAAACTGTTTCTGATTTGTTGATGCCAGTAGCTGGTAAAGTATTGGAAGTGAACGAAAAATTAGCCGATCAACCTGAATTAGTTAATACAGATCCTTATGGAGATGGCTGGATGATTAAAATGGCTATTTCAAATCCTTCTGATTTAAACAATTTACTCTCGGCTGATGATTATAAAGATTTGATAGCCGGATAATAAATTTTAAATTGATGCTTTAAAGCCTTTTGGATAAAAATATGAATTGTTTTTATCTAAAAGGTTTTTTTATTCACTTATTTTTCGGATATTTACTTGAATAATATTATTATAAGATTATAAATGGAGTTAATTTTTCTTTTATTAGGAATATTTCTCGGAGCTGTTTTTAGTTATTTTATTGTGATGTACAAAAATAAGCTGGAGAATAATGTTGAAGCTGAAAATTTGAAGATGCAAAATCTTGAGCTAAAGGTAAAACATCAAAGTTATCAGGAAAATGTAGACAGAATGATGTTGGAAATGAAAAATCAGTTTGCCTATAGTGCAGGAGATGCTTTGTCGAAAAATAATCAGCAATTTCTAAATCTAGCCCAACAGCTTATGGATAAATATATTCATCAGGCCGCTTCACAGTTTAAATCTACTGAGAAAGAAGTCTCGCAAATTGTGGCACCATTGCATTTGTCGCTCGACAAAAACAGGGAAATGATGCAAACATTCGAAAAGAATAACCAATCGCTCATTGAGAATTTAAAATCGCATCTCGAAAGTCTGTCTGTGAGCCAGCGCAGTTTAGAAAAAGAAACTTACGCCCTTGTAAGCGCTTTAAAAAATCCGAAAATCAGAGGTAAATGGGGCGAAGTTGGTTTACACCGGATTATTGAATTTGCCGGACTAAATGAATATTGTGATTTTAGCGAGCAAGTACATTCCCGTCAAGATGATAAAACAATAAGGCCCGACTTAATAATTCAACTACCCTTTGAGCGTCAGATTATTGTAGATTCAAAACTCCCGTTAAATGCTTATTTACTTGCCTTGGAAACCAACGATGCCGATGAGGAGAAGAAATATCTTAAGCAGCATGCCCAGCTTGTAAATCAGCATATACAGCTGCTTGGTTCAAAAGAATATTGGCGAAATTTTGAGCAATCGGCCGATTTTGTGATTATGTATATGGAGGTAGAGTCTGCTTACTCGGCAGCTCTGCATACCGATAAAGAACTAATGCTTAGGGCTATGGGCGAAAGAGTGATTTTGGCAACCCCATCTACATTTATTTCGGTTTTGCAAAGCATTGCCTATAGCTGGAAGCAGTACAAATCGTCGGAGAATGCCAAGGAGCTATTAAATCAAGTGCATACATTACATAATCGTCTAGCAAGCTTTCTGGAAAATTATCAAAAATTGGGAAAAAATATTCAAATGCTTTCAAAAACTTTTAATCAAGGAGTTGGTTCTTTCGAAAGCCGATTAATGCCTGTAATACGTAAGATTGAATTACTTTCCGGAATACAAAACAACGATTCGCTTGAGCTTCCAGGCAAAGTAGAATCAGATTTTAACGACGAATTGTAGTGCTTTAAAAGCGGAAGGCAACGAGTGAAATATCGTCCATTTGATTTTCGTTAACTAGGTATGGAGCAAGCATAGAATCAAGAATTTCGTGTTGTTTAGCCAAGTTGTGCCTTGCATTTTCGTTGATAAATTGCACAAGACCTTTTGTTCCGAATTTCTTTTTACTGTATTGGCTATTTTTCTGGTCTATAATTCCATCGGTAAAGAAGTAAGCAATATCGTTTTTAGCGATATCAATTTTATAATTTTTAAATGGTTCTTCAAGTCCATATCTGTTTCCACCAATCGAACGTATGCTGCCTTTTAGAATTTCAAGTTTCTCAGTTTCGTCGCGGAAAATGTAAATTGGCCTTTTAGCTCCGGCAAAAGTTAATGTTTTTTCTCCGTTACGGTAAAGCTCAATTTTTGTTAAACCTATATCCATGCCATCGTCGTTGGAATTTTGCTCCTGTCTGAGCATTTTTCTTACGCCGCCATCGAGCTTTTCCAAAATTTCCGATGGAGAATGTACTTTTTGGTCTATAATAATAGAATTTAGCAACCTATCTGCTATCAATGTCATAAAGGCTCCAGGTACGCCATGGCCTGTGCAGTCTATGATGGCAAAGTAAAAGACTTTTTTATCGGCCTCTTGAAAGGAAGTAATCCAATAGGAGTCGCCCGAAACTTTGTCTTTTGGTTTATAAATAATAAAGTAATCGCCAAGTTGTTGAAGCATTTTTGCTGTTGGCAAAATTGCCAATTGAATGGTATAGGCATAATTTAAACTACTCTCAATTCTTTTGTTTTTACTAACAAGGCTATTTTTTTGAATTTCAATTTCTTCACTTTTTTGGGCAAGTTCCCTGGTTCTAACATCTACTTTTTGTTCCAGATTGTTCAAAGAATCGCGCAATTGGTCAACCATCGAGTCGAATGATTGCGATAAACGAGTAATTTCGTAGCTTCCTGTTACATGTATGTGTTGCTGAAAATTACCTTTGGCAATAACGTCTGCTTTCTGTGCAAGTATTTTTAAGGGTTTGCTTAGTCGTCGGGCTTCGAAAAATATCAATAGCGCAACAACAATAGTAACAACACTAAAAATAAATACCGAAAAAATAAGTTCCGACCGGTTTTTTGCGTTTAGTTCGGTTTTATCGTAAATAAGTCTTACAACAGCTCCTTTGTAAAGTGCTGTAAATTTTCTATTTAGCTTACTATAATCGTAAAAAACTTCAATTTCATCTTCTAGTCTGGTTCTAATAGTATCGTTGTTTTTTTGCACATCAAGTACAATTTTTTCTTCTAAAGGCGAAAGGGTGTCTTGTGTGGTAAAAGAGAAAGGATCGTCGGCAATGATAAATAAATCTACGGAGCGATATCCTTTTTGGTCTTTGGCAATATTGGAGAATGTTTTTTGCATAGAACTGATTAAGTCCTGAGCATCTTTTGAATAGCTACCCAATTCAACAATATAGTTTCTGTCTAAAGTGGCCTGATAAGAATACTTCTTGATCATTTTGGTCATGGCTTCTGTGGTAAAAGGCTCGCTTATAAAAGTACCGTTTGCAAAAATGTTCATCAAAAAGCTTTTGTGAGATTCTCCAAAATTAAACAGATTGAGCATATAGTCTTTGGGAAATGTGGTGTTTATAATAATTCCCTGTTTGTTAATTATATAGATGTCTGTTGTGGCAGTATCCATGCCAAGCTCAAGTTGTATTTTTTCAAGTGGTGCATCCAATGGGGTATATAAAGAATCGAGATATTTATTTACAATTGTTTTGCTCCAATCTTCCATTTGGCTTCCTAATTTGTTTTCCAGCGATTTTAGAGCAACATCCTGAAGATCGAAAATATGTTGAATTTCTTTGTTGATGATTTCTCTTTTTTCGTTGTAGGCCTCGTTTTGTAGTCTTTGCGAATTGTAGTAGTTATAAATGGCCAGCCCAATCAACGCCAAAAAAATGGGTATTGTTGAACTAATAATAATTTTTGTCGTTATAGAATTAAACTTCATAATTTATTTTTGTCTATTGATTTTAAAATCAATACTAATTCGGCATTAAATGTATTTATTTTTTCTGTATTTTTCGTCATAATTACTTCATTTGTTCTTTTTTGTGAGCCGAAATAAAATTTTTGCAACATTGCCAAGCCTAAAACATAGCCAGTTAGGTAGTTATGGTTTAAAAACTCAAAAATGGCAAAGCTTAAACTGGCTGCTTGTATCGAAAAACTGAAAACACCTTCGAGTGGCTTTCCTCCGTATATTATTCCTGAGCCGGGAATAATTAGCGCCAGATTTTTTGCTATTCTTTCCGATTTGATTCTTGGTTTTTTTAAATACAATTTTCCTACCAATTTAATTAAACTGTCTTTTGTATGCAAATTTTTTGTATAATAAAGTATATAGTTTTTACTTTCCAGAGCTGCGCTATCAAATAAATGCAGGTGATTCAGGCAAATTATTTTTGTTAGATGCACTGTTTGATTTTGTATGCTGTCTAATTGCTTGACTTGTGCTAGTTTTTGTAAACTTTCGGTATACTCTTGGTTAAAGAATAATAAGATACCCTGATAATAGAGTATTTGGTTAAGTAGCTCGTAGTTTACAAGATATAGCGGTATTTTGTTTAGCTCATGTAGTGAGGCAGAATAATTTTGTTGGTCAAAAAAATCTGTGGCTAGTTCGAATCTAAGTTTGGCATTTTCGGCAGAATTGCTTTGCTGATAGATTTTATTGATTTGCTCTAAGTGGCTGTTTTGTGCCAGACTAAAATGCGCTGGAATAACTATGTTGTATATGATAAAGAATATTTTTATCCATTTTTTCATAAAAATCTTTTTTACTTCTATTTACACTATGATAGCTGCCTGCTATATTACCAAGATAAAAAATTCCGAATATACTGCCAGTGGCAATACTTCGGAAATGGGTGATGCCAAATTTATTAGCATTTTCGTAAAAAACGGCACCTAAAGCCAAAACCGAGATAAAAACAGAAACTGCCTCGCCTTTTTTTCCGGCATAAAATTTTCCGCTTCCTGGTATTATGCTCGAGAATGTGGCTGCTGCCAAGGGAGATTTGTTTTGGTATAACAACATTTCAGTTTTCAGAAAATTTAGTTTTTGATATGAGCTATGTGTATGATAATAACTTGTATCTGCCTGATTTAAAACTGTTTCGTAGGCATTAAAATTTCTTTTTAATAACGAAACAGATGCCAATTGAAAGTTGCGTAATTCAATTTCTGTCTTGTTTGTTGGGGTGTAGTTCGACAAAAGTAATTCGGCCTGCTCAAAATGACTGTTTATACTGTAATAAAAAACTGCTTCGAACCTACTTTTGCTGTAGAAAACAGAATTATTTTGTATTTTCGAAAAGTATACAGCAGCGCTATCTGCAAATTTTTGTTTAACAAAATACTGTGCTTTGTACCAGGCGAAGCTATCGGTATTGAGTATGTTTTCTTGCTTTTGCAACCAAATTTCTTCTAGTTGCGATGCCTGTTGCAAATAGTTTTCGTTTACCAGATATGCATAAAATCCCATGTTAGGTTCAATATTTTGCGATTGAACCCCAAATTGAAGCATTGTGAATAGAATAAACAAGAGAAACTGAATGGGTTTATGCATTATTTCTTAAATATGCTACAAGTTTTTGTGTGGCCAGCCCCCTGTGGCTGATGCTGTTTTTTAATTCGGCACTCATTTCTGCAAAGCTCAGGTCATATCCGGAAGGTAAAAAAATTGGATCGTATCCAAATCCGTTATTCCCACGCGGTGTAACAAGAATTTCGCCATCAATTCTGCCTTCAAATAAATACTCTTTCTTGTCTAAGATTAAGGCAATAACGGTTTTAAAAACAGCTTTACGGTTTTTTTGTCCCTGCATTTTATGTAGGGCAAGAATTACATTCTCCTGGTATGTGGCGTTTTCGCCGGCAAAACGCGCCGAGTACACTCCCGGAGCGCCATTCAGGGCTTCAATTTCTAATCCGGTATCGTCGGCAAAACAATCTTTACCGGTAAATTCAAAAATGGTGCGCGCTTTTTGGAGGGCATTTCCTTCTATGGTGTCTTGTTCTTCGGGGATATCGTCAATATATCCAATATCTTGTAAGCTAACGATGTGAAAATTGCTCACAATTTCCTGCAACTCCCTTAATTTATGTAAGTTGTTGGTAGCAAATATTAATTCTTTCATTTTTTTGTTATTTGTTCATTTCCAATAGTTTTTCGATATATGTTCTATTATTGGCCAATCTGGGTATTTTATGCTGCCCGCCTAATTTACCCTGCGATTTTAACCAATCGTAAAAAAGCCCGCTTTTGGCAACAATTAATTCCGGACAATCAAGTGCAATGCCTTTATATCGCTTAGCTTCGTAGTCGGAATTGAGTGTTTTTAATGTAGTATCGAGTATTTCGGTAAAATGGTCTAGATTATCAGGAAATTTTTCGAATTCGATTAGCCATTGGTGTCTCCCTTTGTTCTCGGAGCCAATGTAGAATGGAGCTGCTGTATATTCCTTAATTCGAGCACCTGTTCTTTCTGATGCCGCTTTTAAGGCATTGTCGGCATTGTCTATTATTATTTCCTCGCCAAAAGCATTAATAAAATGCTTGGTTCTTCCGGTTATTTTTATTCTGTGTGGCAAAATAGAAGTAAACATTACGGTATCTCCAATGATATAGCGCCAAAGTCCTGAATTAGTACTAATTACGATTGCGTAGTTTTTGTTTAGCTCCACATTTTCTAAACTTATTGCTTTTCGGTTTGGTTTATCGAATTCGTCCATGGGGATAAATTCGTAAAATATGCTGTAATCAAGCATTAGCAGCATATCTTGTCTTGTGAAATCATCCTGAATGGCAAAAAATCCTTCCGATGCATTATAGGTTTCCTGATATTTCATTTTGGGCGATCTAATCAGGTTTTTATATTGTTCTCTATAGGGTTCAAAACTAACACCGCCATGAATAAATAATTCTAAATTAGGCCATATTTCCGATAAGTTATCTTTTCCGGTAATTTCGAATATCCTTTTTATCAATACCATAGTCCACGAAGGAACGCCAGAAATGGATGTTACGTTTTCGCGAATGGTAGCATGAGCCATTTTTTCTATTTTTTCTTCCCACTCATCCATTAAAGCAATAGAAATGTCGGGAGTTCGAATAAAATGGCTCCAGAATGGCATGTTCTGTATGAGCACCGCCGATAAATCGCCATAATATGATTCGGTACTCAAGTTATTTATTTGATGACTACCACCGATAATGAGACCTTTGCCCCTTAAAAGCCTTGCATCGGGATTTTGGTTATAGTATATTGCAATGGCATCTTTACCACCTCTGAAATGGCAGTTTTCTAATGCCTCCCGGCTAACAGGGATAAATTTCGATTTGTCGCTGGTGGTTCCCGACGATTTGGCAAACCATTTAATTTCGCTCGGCCAGAGAATGTTTTGTTCCCCATTCAAAATTTTTTCCACAAAATGTTTTAATCCTTCGTAATCGCTAATGGGCACTTGGGATTGAAAATCTTTTATGGAATTTATTTTTTGAAATTGGTGTTCCTTGCCGAATTTTGTTGTTTGAGCTGCATTAATGAGTTCGAACAACATTCCGTTTTGTACATCTACCGGATTATTTTTAAAGAATTCAATCTGATTGATTCTTTTTATCATCATCCAGTTTATTAATGAGTTAAGTATTGGCATATACTGTTTGATTATTATTTTAGATGATTAATCTGCATTCAAAAGTAAAAAATAAATGGTTTCTGAACTAGTTTTTTTAATTTTGCTGCTATATTATACCTATTTTATATGATTAGCATCATCGATTTATTTGTAACCATAACCGTTATATGGGGTATATGGTCGGGCTATCAGCGGGGAATGATTATCGAATTTTTCTCGTTTGGTATTTTTATTCTTGGCGTTATTTTGTCGAATGTTTTTGCTATGGCTGCCACCAAGGTTTTTCCTCGTTATAACATGAGCAGCCCATATATTTTGCTTGTCATGTTTATTCTTGCTCTGATTGCTGCAGCTTATCTTTCATATCTGGCCGGTAATTTAGTTAAAAAAATGATGGGTGAAACGCAAATTACTCCTACCATGAGATATATTGGTATAGCTGTGGGGTCCGGGAAAATGTTTCTTGCTGATAGTATTGTGCTATATTTGCTAAATATTGTGCATAATGCCAAGCATTTTTTGCCGGAAGATATGTTGGAACGCTCACTTTTTAACGACGCTTTGGTTTCACTTGCGCCGTTGATATTTAGGTTTTTAAATAATTATAATTTTCAGGATAATATCATTTAAGATTTATGACAAAGAGTAGTTTTATTGAAGAAATAAAGTGGCGCGGCATGCTTCAGGATATAATGCCCGGAACTGATGAGCAGTTAAATATTGAAATGACAAGTGCCTATATTGGCTTCGATCCTACATCAGATTCATTGCATATTGGCAGTTTGGCCCCTATTATGTTGTTAAAGCATTTTCAGCTTGCAGGGCATAAACCTTTTGTACTTGTGGGTGGAGCTACAGGCATGATTGGAGACCCGAGCGGCAAATCGGAAGAAAGAAATTTGCTCGATGAGGAATCTTTGCATAAGAATCAGGAAGGAATTAAGAAACAATTAAGTAAGTTTCTTAATTTTGATTCGGGTGCAGCAAACGACGCTGTAATGGTTAATAACTACGATTGGATGAAGGATTTCTCGTTTTTGGCTTTTATTAGAGATATTGGCAAGCATATTACCGTGAACTATATGATGGCTAAAGACTCAGTAAAGAAGAGATTTGGTGATACCAACAACGAGGCCGAAGGTATGTCGTTCACCGAGTTTACTTACCAATTGGTGCAAGGATATGATTTTTTGCACCTATACCAAAATAATAATTGTAAACTTCAAATGGGAGGCAGCGATCAGTGGGGAAATATTACTACTGGCACCGAGCTTATTAGAAGAATTGCCAATGGAAAAGCTTTTGCCCTTACTACACCGCTTATAAAAAAAGCAGATGGAACTAAGTTTGGTAAAACAGAGCAAGGAAATGTTTGGTTAGATTCTGATAAAACAAGTCCTTATGCATTCTATCAGTTCTGGCTAAATACTAGCGACGCAGATGCCGAAGCATATATAAAAGTGTTTACCTTGCTCGATAAGCAAAGTATCGGGAATGTAATTGAACAGCATAAGCAAAATGCTTCGCAAAGGCTTTTGCAGAAAACTCTTGCCCGTGAAATTACAACGATGGTGCATTCCGCAGATGATTACGAAATTGCCCTGAAGGCTTCAGAAATTTTGTTTGGAAAAGCAACCTTCGAAACAATGTCGTCTATCGACGAGAAAACATTTTTGTCGGTTTTCGATGGTGTGCCAACTTTTCGGATTTCGGCAGATGCACTCAAAGCCAGAATTAATATTTTGGATTTACTTACCACCGAAACAAACGTGTTTGCTTCAAAAGGAGAGTTAAGACGTCTGATGAAAGAAAACGGATTGAGCATTAATAAACAGAAGGAGCAGAACCAAGAACGATTTGTTTCGGAAGGTGATTTTATTCGCAGGAAATATTTAATGATTGGCAAAGGAAAAACAAATTTATACCTTATTGTGGCCGATTAAAATAAGCAAGCTTTGTCTTGTTGGCTAAATATTTTTTAGAGGTAGAAACATAATCAACTGCTTAACTACTTGTTTTGTATTTAATCAGCGTATTTAAATATTGTATAATAAACAGTTGTAATGAAAAACAACGATTTTAATCTGATGCATTTACTTGCCTTTTATATTAGACATAGCAAGAAAGTGTTAATTTTTACTGCATTAGCAGCATTAGTTTCTATTGTGGCAGCTTTGGTTATTACGCCGCTATATTTATCCGAAGTAATAATTTTTCCGGCATCTAATACATCTATTTCCAAAGAATTACTAACTGATGTAACCCGATCAAGAAAAGATATTTTGCTTTTTGGGGAGGACGAAGAGGCCGAACAGCTATTGCAAATTCTTTACTCCGATGAAATAAAGAGCAGAATTGTGCAGCGATTCGACCTTTTCCTACATTATAATATTCCAACAGATGCTGGCTATCCAAACACTTCGATTGGCAAAAAGTTTGCGAATAATATTAAGTTTAGCCGTACACAGTATCAAGCAGTTAAAATTCAGGTATACGACAAAGACCCCCAGATGGCCGCAAATATTGCAGAAGCAATACTTGAGTTGGTAGATACCGTTTACAATAATATTCAAAAAAAACGAGCTTTGGGCGCTTATAAAATTGTAGAAGCTGAATATTTGAGATGGCAACAAATCCATAGCGGCATTATGGATTCATTGACTTTGCTACGAAATGTGGGTGTTTGGGATTATCAAATACAAGTACAAATGCTAACCGAAGCATTGGTGCGTGCTATAGAAAAGAATAATGCTCCTGCACAAACCGATATCAAAAGGCAATTGGCAACACTCGAGCGTTTTGGCGGATTATATTTAGATTTATCGGCACGATTGGAATCTACACAACTCCAATTAGCATTGCTGGCATCTAAACTTTCGGAAGCTAGGGTAGATTTAGAACAAAATTTAAGTCATAAATTTATTGTAAATGCTCCATCAGTTCCCGAGAAAAAAGCAAAGCCTGTAAGGTGGCTTATTGTTGTTATTAGCACCATCTCGGCATTTGTCCTTATTTCTGTTATTCTGATATTTCTCGAATCGTTTAAGAGTAAGGAGTGGAAGCAAATAATTGAAGAAACATCCGCAGATAATAAAACAAAATAATTAGGTGTATACGCAAAGCAAAGCCATTCATTTTTTTTAGCCCTAAGAATCATTATGCACAAAAAGATTAATCAATTTTCGATAATCGAAATTGTTTTCTGGAGTCTGTCTTTGATTTTTTTAGTAATGATTATTCCAGCTTGGTTATTCAATTGGCCTTTATTTTTCACATTTCCCGTAATACTTGTATTTACATATTTTTTTTTATTTCGCATCGATAAGGTTTTCGACTTTATTTTCTTCATAACACCATTTTCTATTCAGCTCAGTGAGTTTTTTCCCCAAGTTTCGTTTGATATATTTTTGCCCACCGAGCCATTGATTTTGGCTCTGCTACTGGTGTTTGCCTATAAAATGATTACAGGAAGCGGATTGCCCCGGGCATTTGTGCAGCACCCAATCAGTATTGCACTGTACATTTATTTATTTTGGTTGATTTTCACAT
Organism: Acetofilamentum sp.; assembly: GCA_020720625.1. Classification (GTDB taxonomy): domain Bacteria; phylum Bacteroidota; class Bacteroidia; order Bacteroidales; family DYOH01; genus DYOH01. Next base: position 53,168 of record DYOH01000011.1, read on the forward strand.
CCATTACCAGTTCTATGCCCTTGGTTTCGTTGAAATATGTGCTGATGAAAATTTGGTACATTGGCGTGTTTTATTTCTACTTACTAAATTATCTCCATAAATATAAAACATTTATTACTACTATTCGCTTGTATGTTTTTTCATTTGCATTAGTTATAATGTATAGTCTTATAAGACTTTCGGGTTATGGATTTAACGATTTTCAGGCGGCACATTTTGTTATGGAACCTTTTTACCGCGACCACACAATATACGGTGCTGTGCTGGCGCTATTTATTCCTGTGCTTTTGTCGTTAATCTTTCGAAAGGAGCAAAAAGCCTTGCATAAAATAGGGGGCATTTACTTTCTCCTACTTTTTTTGGTAGCATTAATATTTTCCTATACCCGTGCCGCTTGGATAAGTCTGCTGGCTGTTGCCGCATTATTTTTGTTGATTTATTTTAAAGTTTCGTGGAAATGGCTACTCTCGGGGGCTTTGTTGCTTGTAATCGTTTCAACTCAATTGTGGTGGACAATTTATTTTCGTATGGAATCTAACAAACAAGATTCATCTTCGGATTTTAGCGAACATGTAGAGTCAATTACCAATATTGCCACCGATGCAAGTAATTTGGAGCGAATAAATAGATGGAAAGCTGCCTGGAGATTAGCCGCTGAACGGCCGGGAGTTGGTTGGGGGCCAGGAACTTATCAGTTTCAGTATGCAAGTGTACAGTTTTCTTACGATAAAACCATTATAAGTACCAATTTTGGCGATGGCGGAAATGCACATAGTGAGTATTTAGGGCACTTGGCCGAAACTGGCTGGCCGGGGATGTTTATTTTTATTGGGCTTATTGCATCCGTATTAATTTCCGGAATAAAGGCTTTGACTATTGTGGATGCTCAGCACTATGCTTTGCTTTTTGGTGTATTATTAGGCTTGAGTACTTATTTTGTGCATGCATTTTTGAATAATTTTCTGGATGCTGATAAGATGGCAGTCCCTTTTTGGTCGTTTCTGGCTTTTATAGTATACGCACAAACTTTTCTACAAAAAAATGATACTGTGAATAAGAATTAATTTCTTTTTGCGTTATAAGTTTGGTAATAGATAAAAGCTTAATTTTAAATCTACCAATTAATTTTAAATTTGCAGCACCAAATTGAAATCAATATGAAACGACTCCCGCTCATTATTTTGTTTATTATGTTTTTGCAAAAAACAGGCCAAAGTCAGGATTTTACCTTCGAGAATCTTTGCTTGGGCGATTCAACAAGCTTTGTATACGATGATGCAGTTGCCATTGATTCTATTTATTGGAATTTTGGCGATGTTGCTACAAACGATAATTCCACATTAAATAATCCAAAATGGGTTTTTTCATCTGCTAATACTTTTACTGTAGTGATGACCTATTATATAAGTGGAATTGGGAATATAGTAAGTAAATCTATCAGTATTAACCCATTACCGGCTACTGACTTGGGTGCTGCCAGAGAGGCTTGCAATGGAACTACCGTAACGCTTAGTTCTACTGGCACATTTGTTAGCTACTTGTGGAGCGATGCTAGTACAAATGCAAGCTTGGCTGTTACAGAGTCGGGCGTTTATCGTTTAATCGTAACAGATATTAATGGTTGTTCTAATATAGATAGTGTAAGAGTTACTTTCGATGGACCTTTGTTAGACCTTGCCGACGTGGATATTTGTGTTGATGGCAATGGAACTCTCGATGCAGGAGCAGGATTTAGTTCTTATAGCTGGAGCAATGGTGCTAACACCCAGACTACCGAAATTTCATCTCCAGGAAATTATACAGTTACCGTTACCGATGAAAATGGATGTCAAGCCACCGACAATATCATTGTTTCGGAGGTACCTGGTCCGGATTTGTACGATTATACTCAAATTCCCGTAACTGCAACAACTACCGGTTTTGCAACCTTGTTTGCCAGTGGCGGAAACGGTGCGCTGGTTTATCAGCTAAAAGATATTACAGCATTTCAAAGTTCTAGTACATTTGCCGGTTTGGTGGCAGGAACCTATACCGCAGTAGTGATGGACGATTTGGGCTGTACAGATGAGTTGGAAATTGAAATTTTATCCAACAAAGACCCTGTTGAACCTAGCGATGGTTTTACTCCAAATAACGATGCGGTAAACGATGTATGGACAATCAAGAAAATTGAAATATATCCGGAGGCTATTATTAAAGTTTACGATCGTTGGAATAAACTTGTTTTTGAATCAAACGGAAATTACCAACCCTGGAAAGGAATTGTTTCGGGCGGTTTTGTTCCATCAGGAACATATTTCTATTTTATTGATTTAAAAAATGGCAATAAGCCACAGGTTGGTTTTATAACTATTATCAGATAATACTCTCAGAGGTAAACAGCGCGATAAATGAAAACTGAGAAAACAAAAGCTAAAATTATATTTATTAGTAGCAAAGAAAAATTTCTAAATTTTAATGCATGAAATCTACACTACAAATCGGCTTATTTATTGTTCTATTGTTTTTGGGAACAAAAATTAAAGCACAATCAAATCCGTTTACTTACGACTATCATTTTAATACTTATCTGATAAATCCTGCTGCTGCAGGTCAAAATGTAAACGGAATGTCTATCAGGATAATAGACCGACAACAATGGCTTATGCTGCCTGGTTCACCGCAAACCGGAAGTTTGTCCTTTACAACACTTATAAACGATATGCATGGTATTGGCGTGATGATAGGTCGCGATGCAATTGGGTTACAAAACAGGCTTTTGGGAAAAGTTTCTTACTCACACCATTCGAAAATAGAAAAACATAATAATCGAAATCTTGCTTTTGGTATTGCGGCAGAGGTTTACCAATATACTTTTAATAAATCATTTACCGACCCACTAGCTCAGGCAGATCGTGGGTTTAATGCTGCTATTGAGAAGAAAATCTATCCGAATGCCACTTTGGGCACTATATTTTATGGAGATAAAGGTTATTTTGGAGTTTCGGTTATGAACGTCATAAAACCACAGATATACAAAGATTTAGAACCTTTTTTAGTACATGTGGCCTTGGCTCGCAGAGAAAAAATTAGTAAAAACTTTACTCTCGAAATCAATACGCTTCTTAAAGCAAATTCAGACTACCAGATTTCAGTAGACATAAATTCAATTCTTTCCTATACCAACAAAGTATGGCTTGGGGCTTCTTATCGTTTGCCCAGAGCTATATTGGTGATGACTGGATATAATTTTGGGCCTTTCTCCATTGGTTATGCTTTTGAGTATTCATTGGCACAGGTTACCACCGCATCTTTTGGTACTCATTCTGCTATGCTTGGCTATAATGTTTTCAATAAGAATAAAAGCAAACAAGGCGCTGCTGATTGTCCGGCCTATTTCTAAGAATAACGAATGCTTGTTTTATCCTGTTTCGTTGAATTGTGAGTGCCAAAACGTTTTTGCGTAATCCCTAAGCAATGGGACAGTATAAGCTACACACTTTTGGGAATTATATTTGTTTTTTTTAAAATTGCTTTAATATCGGTTTAGTATAATCTATATTTCAATTTTGCATGGCCACAAAGTATCCATAAGCCTTTCGGTACTTTGTGGTATTTTTTCAAGCACATCAGTAGGCCTTTAAATCTCATCACATATTAATAGCGATGACTTAAAACAATTCACCATTAAATTATTTACCTTTAGAAAAGGCTTATTATCGGAATAAAGCATCAATTGCCGGCATAGCTTTCTGCAAAAAGCGATATGGGGTATTCGCAGAAAAATTAGAATGGTTTAATGGCAATAATGGTAATATCATCTCTTTGTGCTTGTCCTTCCATAAATTTATCTAATTGAGTATTTAATTCTAGTTGTTGATCGGCAAAGCTATAACCCGAAATATTCTTAATAAATTCAATAAATCTTGCGGTTCCATATCTTTTTCGGTTTGGCCCGTTTTGGTCAATAAATCCGTCGGAATAAAGATAAATCGTATCGTTTTTTTCAACATTAAGAAATTTGTTCTCAAATACATGAGGGTTTCTTGAGACAGCCCCACCAATCGACCTTCTTGTACCATTCACAAATTCTAGATTATTATTATTTATCCAAATAATTGGTCTTTTAGCTCCGGCAAAAACAATTGGAGTCAGTTTATCTGAATTCATCTCTATTCGGATAATACTCATATCCATACCATCGTTGTTTTCTGTAATATTTTGTTTTAAAGCTTTTTTAATAGCTGCATCGAGATTGTTTAGGATATCTTGGGGAGAAATTATTTTTTGCTCGTTAACAATTTGATTAAGCAGTTGCATACCAATCATGCTCATAAAAGCGCCCGGCACCCCATGCCCGGTGCAGTCAACAACGGCCAAAAAGCAATAGCGTTTGTCGTTTTCATAAGTAATGGTAGATGTCCAGTAAAAATCACCACTAACAATTTCTCTAGGTCTGTAAAGAATAAAATTTTCGAAATGTTCATTCAGCATTCTTTTACTTGGTAACAAAGCATCCTGAATAGTTTTTGCATAGTTTATACTTCCGGTTATATTTTTGTGAATGTCTTCGATCTTATTTTTTTGTGTTTCAATTTCTTCTTTGGCTGACATCAACTGTTCATTTTGACTCTGGATTTCTTCAATTTGCTGGTTAATTTTTGCCTGTGCTTTTTTAAGTTCACTAATTTCTGTTTCAATTGCTACAATTTTTTTAATTTGATTATTCGCTGTTAAAATGGGTGTAATAGTAACTTGTATCCAAATGAATTTACCGTTTTTGACAATATTGTAGGATTCGTAATTAAAGGATTTATTCGTATTTATACATTCTTGAATTTGAATTAATAAAGAAGCATTGCTGGTTTGTTCTAAAATTGTTTTTCCATGTATTTGAATAAATTCATTTTTGGAGTAGCCATATATTCTTTCAAATGATTTGTTTACCCATTCAAGCTCTAAATCGGCATTATAGATTAATACTGAATTTGATGTTTCGCTAACTACTAACGAAAGTTTCTCTAGTTCAAGATTAGTAAGTTCAAGTTGTTCTGCCTGTGCCTGTATCTCTTCTTTGGCTTGCATTAATTCGGCATTTTGCAAGATAATTTCTTCATTTTTGACGCGAAGTTCATAAGTTCTTTTTTCGACAATAGCTTCTAAATTCCTTTTTTGTTGAATTAAGCGCCTGGAATTAAAATATATCAACATCCAGATAAATGCAACAAAAATGAGTAAATATAGTGCATAAGCAACAAAAGTACGGTAATATGGTGCCTCTATGGTGAAACTATAGGAATTTATTTCGCTGATATGCCCATAAATATCTCTGGCCCTAAGTTTAAATATGTATTTGCCTTCCCATAGATTGGTGTATTGCTTAATGCTGTTTCTTGACCAATTGGACCAATTATTTTCAAGTCCTTGCAGTTGATAGGAATATTCAGTTTGATTTGAAAAGAGGTAATTGTTGCTCCCAAATTCAAAACTTAAAGTATTATTTTTATTATTATAAACACGTTTTTCAGCTTGATAAATTGAAATATTATTGCCGGAATCGGCATAGAAACCATTGAATAATAACGAGTCGTTGTTTACATAAACTGCGGAAATATATACCTTAAATTTTTTTTCAGCTTTGATTTGATTTTCCTCGTTTAAAAAATAAAGGCCTTCGCTTCCTCCAATCCAAACCTTATTCGGACTTTCTACAAACATGGATAATACCATCATCGATGGTATGCATTTTAGTTTATTTTCATCCCAGATGTATGAATTGTTTTCCTTAACTCCCTTAGTTATTGGACTCTTTAAATTATATAGTCCTGATAGATAAATTGTTTTATTGCTTTGTTCATTAAATTCAAACACATCGCGTGCATAAAACTTATTTCCTAAAGCTTCCACTTCAATTATCGAATCTTTTAGATTGTTGTATATGTATAATCCTTGCTCGGATGTGAAAATTAGACTGTTATTATAGGGATAAATCAGAATATTTTTCATGGATTTAAATCCATTTTCCAGGGTATAGTATTTTTGAGCAAGAAGCTTTCGGGTAGTATCCTTAAAATTTAATTTAATAGCACCGTTTCTAAAGGTTCCAATCCAGAGATTTCCTAAAGTATCTTCATTAATTGCGCGAATATTGTCACTTATTTCATTTATTTCACCTTCATATTGCCATTTTCCCTTTTCATATATTATGGATGCCAATCCTTTGTCTAAACCAAGCCAAAGTCTGTTTGGATTTAACTTTGATTGATGTAAGCAAAAAATAGTATTTCCTGTTAAAATCTGAGTTAAATTATTCCTGTTATCAATCTCGTATAATCCCGAAGATGCTGATGCGAGTAAAATTACCTTGCTGCTATCATTGTTTACTTCAAATCTTTTTAAACTCCAGGTTTGCCCCGATATGGAGCCAAGTGACAGAAGTTTGTTTTCTTTGTTTATGGTATAAAAGCCGGCTAAAGTTGATAAATATATCTGGTTGTTATTTCGAACAATATCAACAACAGCACTATTTAATCCATTTTGTTTATCCCAGTAACTTACCGCCAATGAAGTGTAAATATGCATAAATCCATTGCTCATTGTAACCCACAAATCATTTCGTGAATCGATATACAAATTATAAACGCCAGTTTCATTTAAACCATTAGTTTTGTCTATCGTTTTTATCAAATTGGCATTTTTATCTAAAACAAGCATGCCGCTTCTTGAAGTTGCCACGTAAATAAACATTTTACTCGCGGTAATTCTATATATTCCCAACTCGTTTAGTGTTTTATTTGCGTTTCCATTAAGTGCTATTACTTTATAATTATTGTTTGGCGTGAGCTGAAATAGTTGGTTGCCTGATGCAAAAAGCACTGTATCTGAAGACTGGTTGCATACATTGTTAAAACTGTATTTCTCTAATCCTTCTGTAAAATGCGTACTTTTAAGTGTGTCGTTCTCAATTTTGTAAACACCTTGTGAGCGCTCTTTAACATATACAATATCATTAATAGTAAAAAGATTTACATGTTCACTAAGGGATGCGATAATGCCTGTTTTTTTTGTTTTTCGATTGTAGGTAAATATGTAGGTTCTCGATTGAAAATAAACTGTATCCTTAACAACGAGAATGTTCCAAATATCAAAGAATTTCTTTAAGCTTTGTGGAAGATCAAGACTTAAATCAATAAAGTTTATTTCTCCTTTTGCGTCTGGTGCCAAATAGCCAAAATGCCCAACACTTCCTAAATATATTCTTCCATTCTCATCTTTAGCAAAACTTCTAACTGTAGTTTTTGAAGGTAAGGGAAATAACTTTTGCTTCTCGCCTGTTAATACGATGATGCCATCTCCATTAGCAATGTAAATAATTCCATTGTCATCTTCAATGGCTGCCCAGTTTTGAGAGTGCGCGGCATATTCTTGTGGTGAATAATATCTGAGAAAATAATTACCTTTTTCTTGCGCAAAAGATGTATATTTTAACCATAGCATTATAGCAATGATTGTTATTATAGAATATTTAGGCATTTTGGCGATTTTTTTTAAAAATAATTAAATGCTTTGAAAAAAAAAAAACTTATTTTCTTTTTTCGGGATATACTTCTTTCAAAGATTGATTATTTTTGAAAGAGATAGCCTTTATTGAGATTAATTTTTCGTTACTTTTTTTGCATTAAGCAAATGTTTTTTTTGATTAATCTATTCCAGCAAAAAAAAAAAGTTGTTGAATAATAGTATAATACATTTGATTTTCGGATTTTTGGGTAATTAGTTATTATTCAGCATAATGTAGCTTTTTGCGATTTTTTTTGAATCCTATAGATTGTATTTTGGCTGTGATAGTATTAATTAATTGTTTATTAATGCATTAATGAGTGGTCTAATATTTATCACAAAATGTAATGTTTTTTTTATAAATATAAAGTGGCTATTTTATCGTCGTTCTGGCATTGAAAATCTGGAGAATATTAATGTGTAGTCTGCATTAAAATTTGAGTTTTTGGGAACTCGGCAAATTAAATTTTTTAAAATTGCTGTTGTTGCGGGCAAAAAAGTTTGTCGGGAAAACAGAACGTTTATTGATTTCAGCTTCTTATGTGCATAATACGAGTCAATAATTCAACAATACAATGAGATGCATACATTGTTGTCAAATTTATTAATGCTCAGCAATAATTTTATCGATCAGGTTTGCCAGTTCGGATGGTTTTTCAAAAGGAAAGAGATGAGAACCCTCTATTTCGATAAACTCAAAAAAAGGCATTCGGCGTTTTACCCACTTCAAATCTTTGGGCTCCATAGCTTCAAATTGATTACTATACAAAAAATGAGCAGGAATTTTTAATTTCCGGGTTGGGAGTATCAATGGCATGGTTAAAAAAATGCGTACTTCAATTTCGCGTGGAATTTTTAGTACATATCCTTGCTTATGTTCTGTAAGTCCATGAGTAATATAATCAGTGAGGCATTCGGGCGAAGCATGTTTAAACAGGGCTTTGTTTTTGAAATAGGAGTATGCCTCGTCGCGGGAGCTAAATTGTGTACGTCTAAATTTTGACTTATTTGCCGGATGAGGGTATTTATCGAGCTTGTTCATAAAAATAAGTGCTTCGATAACCCATCTTTTCAATGGCCTGAAGAATGGTGGGTCGAGAAGGATAATGTGCGAAAACAAATCGGGTCTTTGTTGGGCCGCCATGTATGATACCACGCCACCCAAGCTATGCCCAACAGCTACCACTGGTTTGTTTTCAGATGCTTCTATATTGATAATAAGCTCATCTACGAGTGGCTTCCAATTATTTTTTACCTTAAATTTATCTAATCCCAAGGCCGGAATAAAGTTTACTGTATGCTTATCGAGATGTTTAAGAAAGCAATTGTAAGAGCCGGCAGGAAAACCATTGGCATGAGAAAATTGTATGGTGGCCATAAGGCGTATTTTTTTAAATTTAAAATAAGTCGTTGGATGCAAGCAAACGAATATAGCTTACTATCCAACGACTTTTAATTAGTTTAGCTTACATTACTTCCGTTTGAAACGGATGCCGAAGGAAGCACAAATTCAAGTTTGCCATCCTGATTTTCTGCCATCAGAATCATGCCTTTAGATTCAATGCCTTTAATTTTGCGTGGTGCCAGATTCACCAGAATGCTCACTTGGCGACCAATAATATCTTGTGGCTGAAAATGTTCGGCAATACCAGAAACTACGGTCCTTGTATCAATACCTGTATCAATTGTTAGTTGAAGTAGTTTTTGGGTTTTGGGCACTTTTACGGCATCGAGAATAGTACCAATGCGTATATCCATTTTCTGAAAATCGTCGTATGTAACTTCTTCTTTCATAGGTTTTACATTGATTTTTTGGTTGATAAGTTTTTTAGAATGCTCCAGTTTGTCTACTTGCAACTGAATTTGCTCGTCTTCAATTTTCGAGAACAAAAGTTCGGTACTGCTGCTCAGTGCATGAGCTTGAGAAAGGATATTTTTTCCAATTGCACTCCATTGCAATGGTTTTAATTGTAGTAAATCGAAAATTTTGCTTGAGGTAAAAGGCATAAAAGGTTCGAGAATTATGGCCAGGTTTGCGGTAATTTGCAAATTAATATGCATAATGGTTTCTACTCTGCTTTTGTCTTCTTTGAAGAGTTTCCAAGGTTCGGTTTCTGCAAGGTATTTGTTTCCCAATCGCGCCAGATTCATGGCTTGTTTTAGTGCTTCACGAAATTTGAATTGTTCCAGATTTGTTTCTACCTCTTGCTTAATAACTGCAATTTCATTAAGTGTTTCTTCGTCTTGCGTGGTCAGAATGTTTATTGGAGGTACTTTTCCATCAAAATACTTATTTGTAAGTACTATGGTTCGGTTAATAAAATTACCCAAAATAGCTACCAATTCGCTATTGTTTCTTTGCTGAAAGTTTTTCCAGGTAAAATCGTTGTCTGATGTTTCTGGTGCATTGGCTGTTAGTGTGTAGCGCAACACGTCTTGCTGGTTAGGAAACTCTTGCAGATATTCGTGAAGCCAAACTGCCCAGTTTCGCGAAGTAGAAATTTTATCGCCTTCGAGATTTAAAAATTCGTTTGCAGGCACATTGTCGGGCAGAATATAATCGCCATGTGCTTTTAGCATTGCCGGAAAAATAATGCAGTGGAAAACGATATTATCTTTGCCAATAAAATGTAATAGCCTGGTCTCTTTATCTTTCCAGTATAATTCCCAATTTGGTGTAAGTTCTTTGGTTGCCGAAATATATCCGATTGGTGCATCGAACCACACATAAAGCACTTTACCTGTTTCGCCATCAATGGGCACAGGCACTCCCCAGTCGAGATCCCGACTTACCGCACGCGGCTGCAGTCCTTGGTCAATCCATGATTTGCATTGCCCGTAAACATTGGGCTTCCATTCGGTGTGCTCTTCAAGTATCCATTTCCGCAAAAAGGCTTCGTGCTTATCGAGAGGCAAAAACCAGTGTTTGGTTTCGCGCAACACAGGCTTATTTCCGCTAATGGCCGAAATTGGATTAATAAGTTCTTTGCCATTGAGCGATGTCCCACATTTTTCGCATTGGTCGCCGTAAGCTCTCTCAAATCCGCAATAGGGGCAGGTACCAACCACGTATCTGTCGGCCAAAAACTGGTTTTCTTTTTCGTCGAACAGTTGTTCAGTTGTATTTTCTATAAATTGATTTTCGTCGTATAGTTTTCTGAAAAAAGTAGAAGCTGTTTCATGATGCACTTTGCTGCTTGTTCGGGAGTATATGTCGAAAGAAATTCCAAAATCATGGAAAGATTTTTTTATTATTTCGTGATATCTATCTACCACTTCCTGGGGGCTAATACCTTCTTTTCTTGCTTTAAGAGTAATGGGAACACCATGCTCGTCGGAGCCACAAACCCATTTTACATCTTTATTATTGGAGCGCAGGTATCGCACATAAATATCGGCTGGAACATATACGCCGGCAAGGTGGCCAATGTGTATTGGGCCGTTCGCATAAGGCAATGCGGTGGTTACTAGTGTACGTTTAAATTGATTACTCATTATCATGCAATTTTTGTGGCATAAGATTAAAATGCCTTGCAAAGATAATGGACTTGACTAAACTTTACAATGAAAATGCAGAACTATTTGTGAATTTCGAAATAATCGGGAGGAATTTGAAATATAATATCGTTGATTTTTTGTTTTTTGATGCTTCTGATTTCGTCTTGTGCCCTGAATTCTCTCAAAAGGCCTCTTTCTACGCTTTCCATTGGGAAAAATTCTTCGTAATCGGGTATAAACATGTAGTAGGAGCATTTTTTGTCGGACCTGTTTATATTGAGCAGAATTTCTACCAGGTAGCTAAACTCTTCTTTTGCCACCCAGTAACTTACTGTGGTGTTTTTTATTTTATTGGTAACCAACCATTGATAGCATTGGTATCCGTTAAGATATTTGTAGTTTGTGGTTTTTTTTATTTCAATAAATTCTTGTTCAGCTTCATTAAGATTGCTTTCTCTTAGAGCATATTTTATGTATACTTTTCTTTCGTCGCTTATTTCATAAACCATTTTTTCGGTCATGTTCACCATAAATACTCTTTCAATGGTATTATTGCTGTTAAACTGATTTATCTTAATGAGTTTATCTTTAATCAGAAATTCGAAGTGGCTGGTGTCTGCAATAGTGGTTTGAAGTATTTCTACCCTGCCTTCGAATGGTTGAGAGTTGCCGGCATTAAAAAGGCTAAAGGGTAGGAAAAGAAGGATGAATTGAATCTTTATAAAAAACATTTTCATTGATTATTGTTTGGCGACTTAGAATCTAATACGTAATTTTGAAATTAAAGATAGAGAAAAAGTTCGAATTAACATATTTTTTTATGGGTAATCATCAGAATTTAGGTAATAAAGGCGAAGAAATCGCACGTAAATACCTTAACGACAAGGGCTTTAGTATGCTTGAACAAAATTGGCATTTTCATCATAAGGAAATTGATCTTATTGCGCATAAGGATGGAGTTATTCATATTGTAGAGGTAAAATCGCGAAGCGGAAATTATCTTGAACTTCCACGATGGGCTGTGAATAAGCAAAAGCAGAGGGATTTGGTTGCTGCGGCTAACGGATATATTGTTGAGAAAAATCTGGATATGGAGGTTAGTTTTGATATTATTGAGGTAATAAAACACAAAGAGCAATTCTATGTGCGTTTTATCCCGGATGCCTTTTACCCATTAATCTAGGATGTAAATACTTCTTTGCACGCCAAGTCGCACGTTTTTTTTTAGTGATTTTTTTTTTCATTCTATTCAACTTTTCGTCTTAGCTCCTTTGCGAGAAAATTTCTTTTTTTTAAGCCAAGTTGCAAGGTTTTTTTAGTGAAATTTTTTTTCATTCTATTCAACTTTGCGTCTTAGCTCCTTTGCGAGAAAATTTCTTTTTTTTGAATTAGGCGTTTAAATTATAAAATGTTT
>DYOH01000063.1 GCA_020720625.1 Acetofilamentum sp.
TCAAGCAAATACAATTTTAAATCTCACTAAAAAACTCCTTTTTAACTAAAAATTAAGTATTTTAAATCAATATTTAACAGTTATTAACTTTTTTGGCTGCAATGTGGGTTAAGTCATTAGATTATGTACTTTTGTATTAATGAACCAAGTAAGAAAAAAACACGATACGTTCAGCCAAGATTTTTAAACATCAAAATTTTGGCTGAATTTAGTTTCAATTAATAATAGTAAAAATTCTATAACCCAATCAAACCGAACAATGATTAAGATACTACAAATAATTTTGTATATTTTTTATAAAAAAGTAGATAAAATTAATATATACTATTTACCATTTTACTGATAAAGAATTGATGCAAATTATTAAATCAGAAAAAAACATCAGGTCTTTTAAAGACTGTCAAATCATATGCAGACTACCTCAGGAAAACGGCTGATGATTTAGGGAACAAGTTGAACTAAGATAGACACAGAAACTAAAAATACTTGATTATTAAACTGTTAAATCCATTAATCTTTTTACATGGATATATGATGAGCAATGATGGCTGATTATTTCTGCGTAATATGATACATATCAACATACTACAAAAAAGACCCGCATTTCTGCGAGTCTTAATAAAATAAGATTTGAGAATTATTTGGCATTCTCTGCCTTAATAAGGTTTAAGGCAGAACCATACTTAAACCATTCAATTTGGTTTTCGTTATAGGTATGATTTACAGGAAATTCTTCCATAGTTCCATCAGCATGCGCTAAACGAATAATCAATTGCTTTCCGGGTGCAAATGAAGTTAAACCAATAATATCAATTAAATCGTCTTCTTTAATCTTATCATAATCAGCACTGTTGGCAAAAGTAAGCGCCAACATACCTTGCTTCTTAAGATTAGTTTCGTGAATACGGGCAAAAGAACGCACCAATACGGCTTTTACACCTAAATGTCGTGGTTCCATGGCCGCATGTTCGCGCGATGAACCTTCGCCGTAGTTTTCGTCTCCAACCACGATGGTATCAATTCCGGCAGCTTTATAAGCTCTAGCAGTTGCGGGCACTTCACCAAATTGACCGTTCACATGATTTTTGATCAGATTGGTTTTCATATTAAAAGCATTCACTGCCCCAATAAGCATATTATTGGAAATATTATCCAAATGACCTCGGTAACGCAACCATGGACCAGCCATAGAAATATGGTCGGTGGTACATTTTCCGTGGGCTTTAATGAGTAAACGCATAGCATGCAAATCTTTGCCGTTCCAGGAAGCAAAAGGTTCAAGCAATTGTAAACGATTAGAATTGGGGTCTACCTTTACATCCACACTACTGCCATCTTTTGCAGGAGCTTGGTATCCGGGATCTTCCACGTCGAAACCTTTGCCAGGTAATTCGTCTCCGGTAGGAGCATCGAGCATTACTTCCTCACCATCTTGGTTGATAAGTTTGTCGGTAAGTGGATTAAAATCCAATCGTCCGGCAATAGCCAAAGCCGTTACTAATTCGGGAGATGCCACAAATGCATGTGTATTCGGGTTTCCGTCGGCGCGTTTAGCAAAGTTACGGTTAAATGAATGTACAATTGTATTTGGTTTCTGATCTTGAGCACCTTCCCTATCCCATTGTCCAATACATGGCCCGCAAGCATTGGCAAATACTTTTCCGCCAATTTTATGGAAAATATCAATAAAACCGTCTCTGGCAATAGTATAATTTACCTGCTCAGAACCCGGTGTAATTGTAAAATCAGCTTTTACTTTAAGTTTCTTCGTTTCGGCTTGTATGGCAATTGATGCAGCACGTGAAATGTCTTCGTAAGAAGAGTTAGTGCAGGAACCGATTAATCCCACTTCAACTTCCATTGGCCAGCCGTTTTTAGCCACTTCTTCTTTCATTTTAGAAATAGGAGTAGCACGGTCGGGAGTAAATGGTCCATTTAAATGTGGCTCTAATTCGGAGAGGTTAATTTCTATCACCTGATCGAAATATTTTTCAGGATTGGCATATACCTCAGCATCGCCGGTTAAATATGCGGCTATTTCGTCGGCCATAGCAGCCACTTCAGCTCTGCCGGTTGCGCTAAGATAGCGTTTCATACTATCGTCATAGCCAAAAGTAGAAGTAGTTGCTCCAATTTCTGCTCCCATATTGCAAATGGTACCTTTTCCGGTGGCCGACATAGCTATTGCACCTTCGCCAAAATACTCAACAATTGCACCAGTTCCGCCTTTTACAGTAAGAATACCGGCAACTTTTAAAATTACATCCTTAGGGGCAGTCCACCCGTTAAGTTTACCAGAAAGTTTAACACCAATGAGTTCAGGAAATTTTAATTCCCATGACATTCCGGCCATAACATCCACAGCATCGGCTCCCCCAACACCAATAGCCACCATTCCTAAACCGCCGGCGTTTACTGTGTGGGAATCGGTACCAATCATCATTCCACCCGGAAACGCATAATTTTCGAGCACAACCTGATGAATAATTCCGGCACCTGGTTTCCAGAAACCAATACCATATTTATTTGATACAGATGCAAGAAAATCGTAAACTTCTTCGTTTGTAACTTTGGCAGTAGACAAATCGTTAGAAGCATCAATTTTAGCCTGAATAAGGTGATCGGCATGCACTGTTGAAGGAACAGCGGCAGTAGGTTTTCCTGCTTGCATAAACTGTAATAGTGCCATTTGCGCTGTGGCATCCTGCATGGCCACCCTATCGGGGCGAAAATCTACATAAGATTTTCCTCTCTCGTAAGCCTTCGACGCCATTTCTTCGTCGAGGTGAGCATATAGTATCTTTTCTGCTAATGTGAGCGGACGACCAACTACTTCGCGTGCTTTATTTACCCTTGCAGGTATTCGCTCATACACTTTTTTGATTAAATCCAAATCAAATACCATAATTTTATTTTTTTGATAGATTCTTTAATTATTTCGGTCAAAGATATAAAAAACATGCATCTTTTAAAGTGCCTTAGCATTGATTTGTAAAGTCTTAATTCTTAAAAATAACTAATTCAAAGGTTTATAGTATTTTAAAAAAATGACATATATCATGTTTTGCAACAGAGGGTAGCTAAACCAATATTTGATAGTATATTAAATAAAAAAACCACCGAATAAAATTCGGTGGTTGCAAATCGTATAAATAATAAAAAAGAATTTACAAAACAGCTTGCAAAGCATCTACATTTCCGTATCCATAGCTTGAGTTTCTGTTAGGATAGAAATCGGATGCTTCTTTTAGTTTTTGGTAAATCTGATCGCGTGTATAGCTTGGGTAACGTGCCCAAACCAGTGCGGCCATACCGGCCATAGTAGAGGTAGAAATTGAAGAACCGCCCACGTATTGGCGTGTTCCGGTATAGAAACCAATGGTTGGAGATGTGCGATTTTCGTCCCAATCGCGTTGCATTACTACTGTAAAATCGATTTTGTCGCCATCATGACAAACTTCGCAGGTTTCGTAAGCAGCACCGTCTGTAATTCCAGTAACTGCTACTGTTTCGGCCATAGTTGCAGGAAAAATAACGCCATACCAGGTTGTCCAATCTAATGATGTGCCACCAGCTGCAAATATAAGTTTACCTTTACCATAAGCATATTTAATAGCATCAGAAATTTTGCCAATAGAAAATGGATAACCAACCGACATAGAAATAATTTTCACATCAGTACGGTTGGCCAAACCGTATAAGGCATTAGCAACACCCTGTTGCTCGTGATAATCGTCTAAAACAACATCTTCGGTAGCACGATAAGAAACTAAATTACAGTTGTAAGCTACACCAACTGGCTGATAATCATTATTTCTGGGGCTGGCGATATTTCCGGCCATAGATGTTCCATGGCTGCATTTATCCCAAGGACCATCTGTTGTGGTAACCCAACTCCGCCATGAATCAACATAAGTTCCATATACCTGACGCCATCTTCCGCTAGAATAACCATCGTTAAAACTTGCGTTAAGCAAACTCTGCTCCGATGAAACACCAGTGTCTATTAAGCCTACAACGACTCCCTGTCCGGTACTGTAAGACCAGGCAGAAGGAATATTATGACGGTCGTAAACCCATGAAACATAGCAATTAGGAGCGATTAAGCGAAAATCAGATGAGTTGATTGTTTCTCCATCTTTATTGCAACCGCTACTGCTTTTTTCGAGGTTTTCATAAGCGTAAAAATTATATCCAGCAGGCTCAATGTATCTTAAATTGGCCATTTGTCGCAATTGTGCCACTGTTTCGAAATCTTTAATTTTTACATCGATATAGTTAAGATTTTCGCCATCGCGAATAATTAATTCTTCAGCTCCAACAACTTTAGCAGAAAGATATTCAATTTCGATAATTTTCTTTGTAATAGCATTTTTAGCTAATTTGGTTTCATCTGATTTTAATTCTTCAAAAGCTGCATTCCCGTAGCCAATACTTAAGATGCTATCGCCATGCATTGCAGCGCTCCAGATTAATAAATCGCTGGCATCTTTCCAATCAAATGCTTTATTTTGCTCAAAATGGGCTTTAATTTCTGCATTAATTTCTGTTGGCGAAAGGGGTTTAATTGGATTACTAAGTTCCTCGTTGGCAACTTGTATGCTCTCTTGGCAAGAAACCGCCATAATTGCTATGGCACTTAAAGAAAGTAGAAGTTTTTTCATGATTCTTTTAAAGTTATGTTTGTTCAAATATACACCAGCTTTTAGATAAATCCAAATATTACAATACTTATAGGTGTTGAAAACAGGCTTAAATGACAGATTTTAACAAACAGTTTTTTTGATAGTTCCGAATTGTTATAGACAAAAACCGGCTGTTCGTATACAAATATCTTTAGAATATAGCCGCAATTAAAATCACAAAAAAAAACGATTGTGCAGGAAAAAAATTCAGAGATTTAGAGCATAACGAAATCCACGCTATGCTAATGAAGAAAATATCAACTAAAAAATGATAAAAAGAAAGACATGAATAAACCGCGGAATAAATAGAATCTGATAAAAATTAAATTACTGAATTACAATAGCTCTCAACTAATATTATCTATATTTCAAAGAAAAAAAAAGTATATTCCAAAAAAAATCTTAGGAATTTATATAAAAAAAACTAATTTTGTGATGAAATATAACCAATAATTTGATTTTATATTGCCATGTCAAACATTTTGTCTGAAGTATATCCGGATTTCTGGAAAGAGAATATCAAAGGGTTTAAAAAATATCTTAAATTGGAAAAAGGATTGTCAGAAAACTCCATTTCTGCATATATCAGAGATTTAAGAAAGCTTATAGATTTTATGATGATAAACTATCCGGAATTAACCCCTGAGCAATATTCCGAAAAAATGCTTCATCAATTTGTGGAAGATTTGGGCTCCAAAATTTCGGCCACAAGCTCCCAGGCCAGAATCATAAGCGGAATACGTTCCTTCTATTCCTATTTATTACTCGAAGACCGTTTAAACGACGATCCAACAGAGTATATAGACAAACCAAGGGTTAATCAAAAGTTGCCTGTAGTTTTAAGTATTGAAGAAATAGAAAACCTTTTAACCCAAATTGATTTAAGTAAAGCAGAGGGGTATCGAAATAAAGCCATTATTGAAACTTTATACAGTTGCGGACTCAGAGTTAGTGAACTTATCAGCATAAAGATGAATGATTTATATTTTGAAGAGCATTATATAAAAATTAAAGGTAAGGGAAAAAAAGAACGCATAGTGCCTGTAGGCAAGAATGCACAAAAAGCTGTAAATGAATACCTTGAGTATGGCAGAAAAAATTTAGACATAGATGTCCGATCAGCCGAATATCTGTTTCTAAGTCGCAAAGGCAAGCAATTAACCCGAGTAACCATTTTTACATTGGTAAAAGAAATTGCCGAAAGCAGTGGATTAAACAAAAACATCAGTCCACATACATTCCGACATTCCTTTGCCACTCATTTGGTTGAAGGCGGTGCAGATATCAGGTTTGTGCAGATGATGCTCGGGCACGAATCTATCACAACCACAGAAATATATGCCCATTTAGATAAAGATTATTTGCGTTCAGCGATAATTGAACATCATCCGCGTTCATAATTATTTTCCTGCATCAGCATTATATTGCAAACGCAGGGCTCCTTTGACAAGCACTAAAACACCTATTGTCATTAAGGTATGGCTTACTGCTAAGTGATTGAACCAAGGGTGAATAATTATTTCGAACATGAAAAATAATGCCGAAATAATAGATAGGCCAATCATCGTAAATACATAAACAGAAGCCTTATCGCGTGTTTTATACCACATATACAGTTGTAAAGGCAAAATTTCGGCAAGTAGCCCAAAGCCACTGTGCCACTCAACATACTTAAAATCGAGAGTATAAATTGTAATACCCATAAAAAACAGCAATTCTAAATTATTTATTGATTTAATAATCTTTTTGGCTCTGCTATTTACATGCTGCACAGTATAGGCAATAAAAGCCCTCTCGAGCAAAGAAATAGAAATCATGGATATAAGCCATCCAGGCAATTTCCATGCAATACCAACAGCATATAAAAATGCATGACCGAACAATCCACCAAATAATGTAGCAATTGCCATCGTAAGGAAATGATATTTAAAATGAAAATACATCAATCCATTTCGGTTTTGCCTGAGCATGATGTAAAAGGCATAAAAAGCAGCGGCCGAAACAAATAAATCTGTTAAGCTGGCCATTGGCTCGTAGATAATAATACCCCCAATTTCGACAATCAATTTCTCGTATGACATACCAATTTTCTAGTTTATTTCAAATGTATGGTAATTCAAGTTTATTTTTATCTTTGTAGTAGTTAAAAAAAATAAAAAAATTGAGCGTAAAGACATTATATCTAGTTATCATCATTACTTTTTCAGGATTGATATATTCTGGCCATTTAAATGTTTTATGCGCCCAAAGTAAACAGCACTATTTTAATAGTATTGGTATAGATGAAGGCCTCTCCCAAAGTTTAGTTCACTCCATTGCTCAGGATACATTAGGCTTTATATGGTTGGGTACAAGCGATGGATTAAATAGGTTTGACGGAGCAAGAATAAGTATTTTCAAATCAATCCCAGGAGATTCAACAAGCCTTCAGAACAACCTTATTGTAGATTTACTTGTAGATTCGAAAGGCAGATTCTGGGTGGCAAACTCAAAAGGAATAGACATGTATAATCATGAATATGAAAACTTTAAACGAATAAAACTGCATTCGACGAATCAATCAAATGCCCCCAGAAAAATTTTAGAGGCACCCGATAATGGCCTTTATATTTTATCAAACAGGTCGGTAAGCCTTTATAATCTTCAAAACAAAGACGAATCGCTCATTTACCAAACTAATAAATATCTTTTTTCCGGATTTCAGATACTAAACGACAGCATTATAGTTATTAGCGCTGCAAATAAACTGCTAATGCTCAATATATTATCATCAAAAATTAAAGAAATCAGGGAATTCAAGGGAATTATCACAAATTTAGATATGTGCGAGAGCTCAATAATTATTTCGAGCTCCAATATGGCCTATTTTTTAGATAAATTTACGCTAAAAACAAAAAAACAATTTAGTGTTGCTGATGGAACACTGCCCGACAATTTTGTGAATCATTCTTATCTGCATAAAAATAAATTATATATGGCTACCATTAATGGATTAGCCATTTTCGACACCTTAAGCAGACAAACAGAGATTATTTCGGCCAATCCCTTACTAAAAAATCAACTACTAAGCCCTCAGATAAGAAAAGTTTTTGTTGATGAACAAGAAAATATCTGGCTTGGACAGGTAGGTGGAATTAGTTGGTACAGCCCGAAATACGAAATTTTTCAGCATATTCTTCCGGGCATAAACAACAATGCAGAACTGAATGCAAGCGGAACTGAACTAAAAGTTATATGGGATATTTTAGAAACTAAAAACGGAAATTTGCTGGTAGCAACCTCCCGACATGGTTTGTATATGAGCAAAAACAATCGGATAGAGAATTTAGAAGTACAAAATTTCCAAAATAATATCCTAAAATCGAGCGCTATTTACAGTTTGGCAGAAGATTCAACAGGCCTTATCTATATTGGCGCCGACGATGGTTTATTTCGCTTTGATTCTAAAAATAAAAAAATAAAACTCATTATTCAAGTTCAAGAAACAGGCACAATAACGCAACTGAACTTTGACAATAAACAAAACCTTTGGATTGGCGCCACAAAAGGAGTTTTTCTTTATAATAGTGTTTCGCAGGAGATAAAAAAAATATCGCTTTCCAACAAAGAAGAAATTGGAGTAATTTCCAAACTACTAATGGAAGAAGAAAAAATGCTTATTTCGGGAAATAATGGAATTTATGCCCTAAATCTAAAAAAGTTTTATGCCAATAATGAAAATGCATTTTTAGAGCCATTTTATCCGGAAAGCACATCGGAAATAGATATCATTGTTGATATTTACATAGACAAAAATAATCAGTATTGGTTTGTAGGTCAGGGTGGATTGTTTTATCTGGATACTACAAAAAATAGTATTGTGCCCAAGGCATCATTGGGAATAGAGCAAGTTTTCTTTTACGCTATACTTGAAGATACAACCGGAATTTTATGGATTAGCTCGGGCAAAGGAATCTACTCTTATAATCCAAAAACAGAAAAACTAAGCTATTACAACGAAGAAAACGGAATGTTGAATCTGGAATTCAACTCAAACTCAAAATATATCGACAAAAACGGACAAATTTATTTTGGCGGAATGAACGGAATAATATATTTTAATCCATATAATATTCCTGAAAATAAAACCCGACCCAAAGTATATATTCACAAGTTTAAACTTTACAATAACGAAATAACACTCAAAGATAAATCAAATATCCTGAGCAAAGCCATTTTGCTAACCAAAGAACTTAAATTAAATTATAAACAGAATTTTTTTAGCATAGAGTTTAGTTCTCCGGAGTTCTATCAACATAAAAAATTGATTTATGCCTATAGACTTAAAGGATTAGAAAAAAATTGGCACATTACAAAATCAAACGAAAATTTTGCCCAATATACAAATCTTCCGCCGGGCGAATACACCCTATTGATAAAGGCACAAAATAGTGAAGGATACTGGACTGATCCGCCTGAACAAATTCTGATTAATATTGAGCCGCCTATATGGAAGGAAAAGTGGTTTTTAGCTATTGTAATCTTAATGAGCATCTCAGGAATCGTATTTTTAATACTTTATCGTGAAAATCAATTAATTAACGATAAAAAAATATTGGAGCTAAAAATTCGACAGCGCACCATAGAAATTGAAAAAGCTCAAAAAGAACTGGAAATTGAAAAGCATTTCAGCGAATCTATCATTGCCAAAGCCATTGATGGTATTTTGGTGCTCGACAGCCAAAATAATTTTACAGTGGTAAACAAGGCAATGACAGAAATACTTGGCTATACCAAGGAAGAAATAATTCAATCCGGCTATTTTAAACTTATTCCGCCCAAATGGATTCAACAAGAAAAATTAATTTTCGACAAGGTTAGAAACGGAGAAAGCGTATTTGCAGAGAAAGAGTTTTATCATTCTACTGGAAGACTCATTCCGGTAGAAGTTTCAACAAATTTATTTATGCTAGACAAAGACGACTACATAGTAACCATTATTCGCGATATTTCAAAAAGAAAAAAACTCGAAATACAACTACAGGAATACAATCAGCAATTAGAAACTACAGTAAACGAAAGAACAAAAGAACTGCTAAAAGCCAAAGATCTAGCAGAACGTGCCGATAAACTAAAAACAGAATTTCTTGCCAATCTCTCGCACGAGGTACGAACTCCTATGAATGCTATTAATGGTTTTGCTCAGCTTTTAGGCATGGAGCATACAAGTATTGAACAGAAAAAAAGGTTTGTAGACCTTATTCTGGATAACAGCCAGAAATTACTTAGACTTATTGAAGACATTGTTGATTTGTCGAAATTCGAAACAGGCCAAATTTCGCTTGATTATACTGAATTTAAACTTTATCATTTTTTAAAAGAAATATATGATGAATACAGTTCATATATTAACTTAGCATTTAAAGATTTAAAACTAGAATTATCGCCAGATTGCGAGAAAAATTTGGTTATAAAGAGCGATACTACCCGACTAAAGCAAAGTATATTGCATTTACTTGAGAATGCTGTAAAATATACTGAATCGGGAACCATAAAAATAGGCTACGAAATGGTAGGTCAAAAAATTATGATTTACATAGAGGACCAAGGCATTGGCATACCAGCAGATAATTTAAAAAATATTTTCAATGTATTCGAAAAACCAGATTTTAATAAGAATAAAATTTACAGAGGTTTGGGTATTGGCCTTGCATTAGTGAAATCAAATACCGAATTATTATCTTGCAGTTTGGTTGTAAACTCCGAAGTAGGAAAAGGTACACGTGTAGAAATTTATCATCCGGCAGATCATGCCTATATCAATAAAACACAAAAGCAAGAATTCGATAAAATTAATTTAAGTACTAAAAAATTTCTTATCGTTGAAGATGAAGAAATGAATTTTGAAGTATTATCAAAAATTCTTAAATCAAAGGGCGCAGAAATAAATTGGGCTTCAAACGGACAGATTGCTGTAGATAAAATTAATAGTGCCACTTACGATGCTGTAATAATGGATTTAAAAATGCCCATTATGGATGGTATTCAGGCTACAAAAATTATTAAACGCAAATATCCGGACTTGCCTATTATGATTCTATCGGCATTTAATGAAACGGAGATGATAAAATCGGCCTACAAAGCGGGAGCAAATTATGTAATGAGTAAGCCTTTTCGAATTAATACATTACTTTCCAATATTTTAGATATTCTAAAATGATGATGAGACTTCAATGCCTACCATCAGCATATCGTCTACCTGCTTTTCTGTTCCTTGCCACAATTCAAGCGTATTTTTAATCTCATATTCCTGAATATTAACTTCGAGCTTATATACCATATTAATCATCTCAATCAACCTGTTTCGGCCAAACTTTTTGCCGGATTCAGCACTAAATTGATCGGTTATTCCATCGCTAAACAAATAAATTATGCATGATTCTTTATAGTATACGCAATGTTTATCAAAATCGCTTAAGGCATAATTTGCACCAAGTGCCTGCTTATTTGGCTTAATTAATTTCACTTCGTTGTCCGGGACAATAATTAATGGACGATTTGCTCCGGAATATTGAACAGATTTATTCTCTTTGTCGATTATGCACAAAGCCATATCAATTCCATCGCGCAAGGCCTTGTTTTTATCGTTTGCAAGTATAGATATTATTTTATTTCTAAGTTGCTTTAATACTTCATTGGCTTCCAGTTCGGGAGTTTGCAGAATAATTTCGTTGAACAGCGACACTCCCAGTACGCTCATAATAGCCCCGGGAGTTCCATGCCCTGTACTATCGGCCACTGCAAGTATTATTTTTGAACCATAAGACCTAAGGTAGTAAAAATCGCCGCTGATAATATCGAGGGGCTTATTTATAATGAAATAATGCCTAAAATATACATCCAAGCTTTCTTTCGAGCTCATAATGGCATTCTGAAGCACTCTGGCATAATTCATACTCTGTGTTATCTCCTTTTCTCTGATAGTAAGATTTTTAAGAAGTTCTAATCGTGCATTTTCATTTTCGATAGTCTCAGAAACATCTTCCATTATGGCCAAAAATGCTTCTATCTGCTCTTCTTGACCGTAGAGTGGCGACATGGTGGTATGAAAATACATCTTATTCATACTCTCCAATTGAAATTCGATGTTACCGCTCCACATTTTCCCTCTAATAAGATAATTCCAATAACTAGATTCTTTATCAGCATTATTTAATGGATTTCTAAATTGCGAAATATCTTTATGTAGCACATCATTTTTTGATAAATTTACAATTTTCAAAAATTGGGCATTGGCGAACTCAATTTTGCCACTTAAATCAAACATAATAACGGCATTCATGCTTTGCTCAAGTGCCATTTGGAGTTTCAACATTTTTTTTCGTAATACCTCTTGTCCGGTAATATCAATCATTACTCCTCTATACCCCTTGGTAAATCCACCTTCTACCAATACCGACATTGAAATAGAAATATGTATAACATTATTTCTAAAATCCTTAATAGAAACAACTTGGTTTCTTATTTCTTTATAATGAATTAGATCGTATTTCAGTTTTTGTAATTCTTCGTCTAAAACAAAAAGATTAAATATATTTATACCTTCTTTGAGTTGTTCTTTGCTATAGCCGGTAATCTGGTAAAATTTTATATTCGCCATTATTAATCTACCATTTTGAGAACACTCGAAAAGCATCTCGGGCATAAAATCTATGGTATTCTTTAGTTTTTCTCTCTGAGTTTGCACCAATTTGCGTTGTCGTTGAATAATGTTTTTCTTGCTTTCTAAATCTTCATTTGCCTTTACAATTTGATTATAACCATCCACAATCGATTTATGACGTTTTTCTACCAATTCTTCCAGATAAAGATTCTGATTTTCGAGTTTAGTTTTAAATTCCTGCACATTTTTAAGTGCTAAACGTAAGTTGCGGCCAATAATGTCGGCTTGTGCTATAAAAAAAACGAGTATCGCATAAGGAATTAAATAACTGTGGGATACATAAGTTTGATTAACAGCATAATCGTTTATTGCAGCTACTACAACCATGATAACAATGGCAAAAATGATTCTATCTTGAAAATCTTTTAGCTTGCTTTTTTTGAAATAAACATAAAGCAGATATGAAAACAAAATAAACATAAATACCATAAAATATGGAAGAAAACTGATAAATGTAGCTGTATTAAACAAAAATGGTGAAAGAATCAAAAACAAAAATATTAGTTGAACAATATAAAGTAATTTCCTGGAGAAAAAAGTCGCTTTGAAAGTATAAAAATACATTATAAATGAAAAAGATGCCAGATATAAGGAAAGAAAACGAATACTAAATATGGTTTTCCAAGATGGAGTGAAAAAATATACAAGAAGCTCGGCACCACTAAATAATGGTCGAATTGCATAAGCTAAACTCATAAATCCGAACCAGAAAAAAAACTTGTTTTCACGATATATAAAAAACATGTAAATATGGTAAACCCCAATCATTATTAATGAAGCAAATAAAAACATATCAATTAAAATAGTCCATAATCTGCTTCGCATAATCGTATCGAACCGGCCAAACATGGGCGACTTAAAAAATCCGCCATTGGGATGATTAAAATTGGAAACATGAATCACAATATCGAGCGTATCTGATTGCGGAATTATTAAAATTGGCGATGTTTTAAATTCAGGTACTTCTTCGCGTGCGTTTGAAGCTGGTTTACCGGCCTTAAGAAGCAATTTCCCATCGACATAACACTCGGCAGCACTCATAATTTCATTTAGTTCTAATCCATACCAATTGCTGCTATTGGGTATTACAATCTGCAAATAAAATGTACCAAAACCTTGCGAAGGATAATAATGATCGTCAATTTTTTGTTTATTCCAAAATTCTGATGCCGAAACTAGCTGGTAATCTTTTCGCAAAACTACTGAATCCGGATGAACGAATTCGTTGCGGAAAAAACGCCACTCTCCATTTAATGATAGGTTCTTAAAACGATTTGACGAATCTGATTTAAAGTATATAATTCCATTCCCAAATGTCGGTGTTGTTGCCGATGCATTTAAAACACTTAAAAAAAATACCCAAATGAAACAAAAAACAAATCGCTTATTCCTAATCATTAAGCTAAATAATTTACTTTCTTAGAATTACCAAGGTGGCACCATAACCGTATTCGGCAAAAGAAGCATCCTGAAATTCGTATTTCTTATACTGTTTTTCTAATTCTCTGCGAATATTCGTTTTTAACTTACCATTGCCAACACCGTGAATAAACACTATTCGTTTAACCCCTTGCTCTATTGCCTCTTCTAATTCGGAGCGAAACGCATTAATCTGAACATCAAGCATATCTTTTGCTTCTAATCCTGCATAGTTTTCGATTAACTCGCCAATGTGCAAATCTACTATACGCTTTTCG
Organism: Acetofilamentum sp.; assembly: GCA_020720625.1. GTDB lineage: Bacteria > Bacteroidota > Bacteroidia > Bacteroidales > DYOH01 > DYOH01. The sequence goes on from DYOH01000063.1 coordinate 14,085, forward strand.
AGTTCTTTTTGTTTCCATTTAATCTCCTGACTTTTTGGAATCTGCCTTTCCTGCTTCTCTTTCTCTTTTATTAGATTTTTTAATTCTTCATTGCTCATAATATCGAGCGATTTTTCTAACTTATTCTCTTCTATTACCGCAAAAATAAGTGCATCTTCCTCAAAAAATTCATTATCTAGAAAGCTGCCCGATTTTACAAATCGAATGGGATTAAAAGAGAGTTCTAAATTTACCAAGGGTTTTAGCTCGTAGCGAAAAGAACGGTGAAAAAAACCCTGGATATGCATTTTAGTAAACTCCGAAAATTTATTTGGAGCCAAACTTCCCACTTTTAGCTTGGTATTTGGTTCAATACTGCCTTTAAAAGAGACTTGCCAAAATTGCTGATCGGGAAATAAAACTACAAAATCGAAATAAAAATTACTGTCGTTTATTAAATAATAATCTAAATTACTATTCTCTTTACTTTTTTGTTGATTGTGTATAAATCCTAAATATACAGCTACTTCGTCGGATCTTTTCTCAAAACTTAGTTCCACAACCTCTTCTTTCTCAGCATCGTTTTTGTTTGATTTTCGTTCACTAGTCTCATCTATTACTAAAAGTTCATGAATAAATGCCGGAAGCTCAAAATCGTCTTCGGTTAACACTAATACACTATTTTTATCTATAATTTTAATGACTTTTCCGCCACCTACATCATTTAAAAATTTAACTTTGTCGCCAATTTTTATTTTCATAATTATGAATATTCGTTCTAAAGATACAAAAATAGAAAAATTAACTTACACATTACCCGAAAATAAAATCGCAAAATATCCTCTTAACAATCGCGATTATTCTAAACTGCTCGTTTTCGAGAATAATTCCATTAGGGAAACCATTTTTCGAAACATTGACCAAGAATTTAGGGATAATGATTTATTAATCTTCAATAATACAAAAGTAATTCAAGCCAGACTATTATTCCGAAAAGAAAGTGGTGCCCGAATTGAAGTTTTTTGCTTAGAGCCTTATCTTCCAAAAGAATATAATTTAGCTTTCCAGGCAAAAAAAATATGCAGGTGGAAATGTTTGGTTGGAAACAGCAAAAAATGGAAGAGCGGTAAAATATCTCTTTTTAACGATAACATACTTTTAATGAATGCAGAAAGACTTAACGAAGAAACAAATGAAGAATCTCTTATTGAATTCAGCTGGAATAATGAGCTTGCATTTTCGGAAATCTTAGAATTGGCCGGGAAAACACCTATACCTCCCTACCTGAACAGAAAAGCCGAAGATTCGGATAAAAATAAATACCAAACAATCTATTCCAAATTTGAAGGCTCAGTTGCTGCACCTACATCGGGTCTGCATTTCACCAACCATGTATTTGAAAAGCTTAAGAACAAAAACGTTAAATTAGCAGAAATAACCTTACATGTAGGGGCTGGAACCTTTAAACCAATTAAAGTAGAAAATGCAGCTAACCATCTAATGCACGCCGAAACTTTTTTTGTAAACAGAAATCTAATCGAACAAATTGCCACTCACACCGGGCGAATTGTAGCCATTGGTACAACAACTCTCCGAACTCTCGAAAGCATTTTTTACCTTGGTTATTTGGCCTACTCTGGTACGCTCAAAGCTACAAATCATTTTCAGATTAATCAGTGGGATATTTATCAGATAAACCAAAATATTACCCGCAAAGAGTCTTTTTTGGCACTGCTCAATTATCTTAATTTAAACGAAACCGATACAATTTTTGCGCAAACTCAAATAATGATTACTCCGGAATACCAAATTAAATGCATTGATGGGTTAATAACGAACTTTCATCAGCCGGAAAGCACCCTTCTTCTGCTTGTAGCATCTTGGACAGGAGACAAATGGAAAAATATTTATAATTATGCGCTTGAGAATAATTATAGGTTTTTAAGTTATGGTGATAGTTCATTGCTTTGGAAAAACAATGAATAACTTAGATTGGCCTGATTTGTTAATTGCATTTTGTAAATGTTCTATCAGCCTATCAATTCTCAATAAAATAATTCAATTAAAGAGTTCAGTCTAAAAAGATTGAAAAAATGATTATACCCCTGCCAGCGTTTTCTTAATTGACTTATAAACTGTTTAGTACAGTTACAGCATTTTATAAAAATCAACGCTGGCAGGGTTTTTAGACTAGACTCATTAATACCAATTATATTGCAGAAAATGCAAATATTAACTTTAATGCCTTAAACCTTAATGCTACCCTAACCTGGCAGTTTAAGCCCGGAAGCGAAATATCTGTAGTTTGGAAAAAAGACTTAGTAAGTAGCCAATACTTTGATTCTTACTATTATTTTGATAATTTGTCGCAGTCTTTTCAGCTACCACAAATTAACTCTTTATCTGTTAGAGTTTTATACTATATCGATTATCAAAACATCAAAAATATAATCTAAGTCCGCCCAATGTTGCAAATATAAATTTAAACTCAATGTTGCAAATATAAATTTAAACTCAATTTTGCAATACAAAGACAGAATTTAAAGGATATTTGATAAAAGAATTATATCTTTGTAGTAATGGAAAAACTAATCAGACTTTTCATACTACTTATTATCTCATTGCCATGCTGTTTTGCCAAATTGCAGGCGCAACAGCAATTCAGCGATGATAAAAGAGCTGCCTATATTATAAATGCAGCCGAACAAATACTATGGCCCGACAGCGCTCTATCTAAAAGTTTTACAATTGCAGTCTTAGGGCAAGAAGATAGCATTATGTATTATCTCAACGAAATAAAAAACGAAAAAGACAGTATTCACGGTCTGCCATTAAGATTAATATCGCTGGTAAACACTAAATATATCAATTCGATAGATCTCATTTATGTTCACTCCCGAAGTGGATTTAATGTAGACTCCCTGTATCAGAAAGTAAAAGGACGAAACGTTCTAATTATCGGCGAAAATTATGAATTTCAATCTACAATGATTGGATTAATTGAGGTAAATAATAAAAGACGATTCACTGTAAACAAAGAAATTCTCGATGCAGAGGGCTTTAAGGTTCCGCCACTTTTTATGGCTCTGGCTATAAAAACCAGAGAACAAATGGAGGATGAATACAAAAAATCCCTTAAAGTTTTACGCGATGAACAAGCTAAGGTAGTTGAGCACCGAAGAGAAATAAAACGCCAAAAAAATGTTATTGATTCGCAGGCCACAGAAATTGCTATTCAAATAAAACAATTAGAAAACCTGAATCGAAATATTAAAGAACAAGAACTACTATTAGCACAAAGACTGGCTGAGCTTAATGAGCAGGAGCTTAAAATTAACGAACAAAAAAGCATACTCAACAACCAACTTTCCGAAATTAGCATACAAGAAGAGGCCATAAAAAAACAACAAGCCCAATTATCTACTTTGCTTCAAAAAATGAAAATGCAACGAATCATTCTCATTCTTTCTATCATTTTCATATTTCTGGCAATAAGTCTTATATTCTTTATTTACAGAGGCTACCGCATAAAAAAAGAATCCAACCGGCAACTTCACGAAAAAAATCAAGCCATAGAGCTTAGAAACTCCGAAATTCTGCAACAGAAAGAAGAAATTCAGGCTCAGCGTGATCAAATTGAAGAACAAAGAGATATTCTTGCTGAACAACGTCAGGAAATATTAGATAGTATTTTGTACGCCAAAAGAATACAACAAGCAGTGCTTACCCCCGACGAGTTGCTCGACAGTATCTTGCCCCAGCATTTTATCATTTATCACCCGAGAAATATTGTTAGTGGCGACTATTACTGGGCTACACAACACGACGATTTTTCGGTGGTAGTAGTAGCAGATTGCACAGGACACGGCGTGCCGGGAGCCTTCATGAGCATGCTCGGAATTTCTTTCCTCAACGAAATTGTGAACCGTATTCCTGAAATCAGAGCAGATATTATTTTAAATGAACTTAGAAAACTTGTAATAAAATCCTTGCACCAAACCGGGGGAGAAATGGAGCAAAAAGATGGAATGGACATGGAGCTTTGCGTTTTAAACCACAAAACTAATATGCTTCAATTTGCCGGGGCAAATAATCCACTCATTATTATCAGAGAAAAAAATAGCGAAAGACCTTTGCCCGAAAATCCGGAGTATAAAACCGAACTTTACACTCATCTTAATGGAGACGTATACGAACTTTTACAGATTAAAGCAGATAAAATGCCAATCGGTATTTACTTGCAAATAAAGCCATTTACGCTGCACGAAATAAAAGTATATCCAAACGACCAGTTGTATATGTTTTCTGATGGGTATGTAGACCAATTTGGCGGGAAAAACGGAAGAAAATTTATGACTAAAAAACTAAAAGAAACCCTGCTGTCCATTGCCGATAAAGAAATGAAAGAACAAAAAATCTACTTAGAAAAAACACTAGACGAATGGATGCAGGGCTGGGAACAAGTTGATGATATTTTGGTTATGGGACTAAAAATATAATCATCTATTTTTTACTCGCAGCATCACAAATCCACTCCGATGTGTTGCCATCGGCATCGGTTGTAGATTCACCATCGATATCATCTAAATCAGAACCACAATATTCTTCAGGGGTTCCTTCTTCAATAAGATTGCCGTCAACATCAGTAATCCTGATATAGCAATATTTGCAATCGGCACCTGCATCGTCAACGCAAGATGGCATAGCCAACATAAATCCAAATCCTAAAAGAGCAGCAATAACTAATTTTTTCATAATTTCTATGTTTTCTATTTAGATGTGATTTTTATAAAATTCGTTGCATATTTTCACCTATTAACGAATTTTTAAGACTATTCAATATTTAAAATTCGCTTGCACAACTCTATTTGCTCGGTATCGCCGGTGTATTTACCATAAGTATCAGAGAGTTTAACTGTTGGAATCCACTCTTGGCCTTCGGGTTTGGCATCTATCAGTTTTACTACAATATTCAGTGGTTTTACGCCTACATCATTGGTTAGATTTGTTCCGATACCAAAAGACACTTTTATCTTGCCTCGCACTGCATCTATTATTTGTTCTACAGATTCCGGATTTAATCCATCAGAAAAGATAATCGACTTAGATGTTGGGTCTATTCTAAGCTTGTTGTAGTGAGCAATAGTCTTTTCGGCAAAAATAAGCGGGTCGCCACTGTCTTGGCGCACGCCATCAAACAATTTGGCAAATTTTGTATCAAAAGCCTTAAAAAATACATCGCTTGTAAAGGTATCAGAAAGTGCAATTCCTAAATCGCCCCGATACACCCTTACCCAATTTTCCAAAGCCTCGGTGTTAGCCATTTTAAAACCATATTTTGCCGCATGAAACATAAACCACTCGTGGGCATGCGTGCCAATTGGCGTTATATTGTATTTTTGTGCAAAATGCACATTGCTTGTTCCGATAAAACACCTTTTACCATAGCTTTTAAAGGTTTGAACCACCAAATCGTGTATTTCGGCCGAATATCTGCGGCGCGTTCCAAAATCGGCAATTCTTACATCTAAATTATTAAAGAATAAAGCTTTTTTGCGGGCTTCGTCTTCTACAATATCTGCATCATGGGGTTTCTGGCCTGTCATGCTAAAATATAATTCAGATATCAATGCCATTAATGGTACTTCCCACAATATGGTTCTATACCAATAGCCTTCCACCGAAACATGCAGCTCTTTATTGTTTTGAACAATTCCAACCTCGCTTGGATCGAACCTGTAACCTGCAAGAAAATCGAGATAGGTTGGATCAAGGTAATAGCATTTTTCACTCAAAAAACTCTTTTCATCTATGCTTAGAGCTATTGATGACATAGCATAAACTCTCTTGCGAAGTTCTTCCGCGAAACCAACCGGAAAATCGGTTTTGCCCCGATTTATAAACTGATATCTTACTTTAGCTCTTGGAAATAATTTTACAACGGCATGTTGCATTGTAAATTTATACAAATCGTTATCTAAAATGGAATGAATCATTTTGTTTTTTTTTGATGACAAGTTAACAAAAAGTATGATTCCGCAAATGAAAATATTGGTATTTCTACATCTGTTTGTAAAAATAATTTTTACTGCGAAAACAAAAGTTTTGTCTTTGAAAGCAAAAAGCATTTTAAATTTTGAATAGCAAAATAAAAGCATCATTATATAAATCTAAAATACATTTAATCAACATATTAAATAGACAATTATTAAAACTTGCATATTTTACAAGTTTTAATAATGAATGCGTATATTTGTTGAAGAAAATTAGTTATTTCAAAAAAATATAATGATTATTTGTGCAAAGCATATAGCTTATATTCTGTAATATTCAATAAATAATCCAAAATAAAACAAAATGAAATCTTACATCAATAGGGCGGAATACATAAATAAACTATTGGATTACAAAGACAAAGACTTAATAAAAGTGGTAAGTGGACTGCGTAGAAGCGGAAAAAGCACCTTGTTTGAGCTTTATCGTCGAAAACTGTTGCTTATGAATGTAAAAGAGAGTCAAATTGTATTTCTAAATTTTGAAGATTTTGCTTTAAGAAAGTTTCTTCATGATTTGGATGCTCTTTACAATCACATTATTAATCAATTAGACTTATCTTCGCCTTGTTATGTGTTTTTAGACGAGATACAAAATGTACACGAATTTGAACGTTTAGTCGATGGATTATATGTAAAACGCAATATCGACGTATACATTACCGGTTCAAATGCCTTTTTGCTTTCAGGCAAACTGGCAACCCTGCTCAGCGGCAGATATATTGAAATTTCAATTTTACCTTTTTCTTTTAAAGAATACTTAGAAGCAAGAAACATAGATTTTTCGAACAAATACTTGAACTATGAAGCACTGTTTTTAGATTATGTAAACGAAACATCGCTGCCCAAGGGTGCAGAACTTAGAGATGAGGGCTACGATAAAGTTTTTGAATACTTGGAAGCTATTTATGCCACCATTATCGAAAAAGACATTACACAGCGACACAAAATAAACGACCCTCGCGCGTTTAGCAATATAACAAAATTTGTAGCCTCAAATATAGGCAATCCGCTTTCGCCAAACAAAATAGCAAAAACATTAAAACAAGATGGCCAAAAAACGCATAATACCACTGTACAGAAATATTTGGATTATCTGGTTGCAAGTTTTCTTTTTTACAGAGTACATCGCTTTGATTTAAAAGGTAAATTCCAATTAGCTTCCCGAGAAAAATACTACCTGGCAGATATAGGATTACTCAATTTATTGGTTGGCAAAAAACGCACTGCCGACAGAGATCATATTTTAGAAAACATTGTATATCTGGAACTACTTAGGCGAGGATACAGAATATGGACAGGCAGCGGAAGAAACAACGAAATTGATTTTGTTTGCAACGGAAGTTCACGAAGGAATGAAGCAAAAAACGCCATTAAACGCATTGTTAAT
>DYOH01000064.1 GCA_020720625.1 Acetofilamentum sp.
TTAGGTAATTTATAGGTTTAATGTAGATATTACATGAAAATACTGTGTTTCTCACTTGTTTTGGATGTCAAATGAGACATCGTTGAAATTGGACTATATTGCATGTCAAATCGGTATAATACATATTTTATAACAGGTTTTCGCATATTTATTCATATTCCGGCTCCTTCTTTTTTTATTTTTTGATATTTTAGCCAAACGTTAATTTTGCTTAACGAGTGCCAATTTATTGACTAAATCATCAAAATAAAACAAAATGAGATTATTGAAACTTTTTATTACAGGCTTATTAATCCTTGTTTTCTCCGTATCTGCCATGACGCAGGTTAATGGTCTTGATCCTGCCGAAACTGGCGAAGGTCTTATGAGATATGCACTCAAAGACGGTAAAAACATTAAATTTGGTTCCGGTTTTGGTGGATATATTTTTGATGAAAACGGAGCCGATTTTCTTCAAAAATACCTTTATTCGCCTAATACTTTTAGCTATTATGTGGCTTTTAACCGAAGTAAACAGGTTTCTGGAAATATATATTTCAACTGGGAGTTTCAGATTGGCCAGCGTCATTTTTTTACTGACCCGCATGGTGCCACCGATACCATTAATTTGTTTAATGCAACCAGGCATGAGTGGGTATTTCTTGGTCTGCCGGTGGCAGTGGCTTACAGGCAGCCAATTGGTAAAAATATGTATTATGGATTTGAGGCCGGTGCTTATATGACTTTGCAAGCTTACAATGAAATTAGCAATAGCTATGGAAAACGAAGTGCTGAATCTACTTGGGTAGACGGCGAAATGCGCACTTCTGACTTGGGTGCCCGGTTGGGAGTCGAATTTGGTTTTCGTAGTGCTTTTATCGGAATGGTTTACGAGTTTACTCTGCGCGATATGGCACTGCCCGAAACGCCGGCAAGTATTCGCAACACCGGGACTATCGGGCTTTTTGCCGGTTTCCGCTTTGCATCTGCTCAAGGTCAGAAAGATGCCGAACAAATTAGGAAGGTGGTAAAATAATGCCTGCTTGTGTGAGTTCCAACTTCTCGAAAGTTTAAAACGCTCGGGAAGATGGAGTTCGCATATTGTTTGCTAGTTGTATGTTGTGTATCCCAGGGTTTTTGTTTCTGAATTATTTCTGCTAACTTGCGTAAAATGCTATTAAAACCGTATTCAAATTGAACCGGCTTTATAAAACCAAATTTATTGCTTGCAAAACGCTTTAATTCTGCTGCTTTTTAAGCGGGTTGACATTCTCAAATACTATACTTTTATAGACTCTGCCAATGAATAATAGAACCAGCCTAATTTTAAGCTTCATGTTATGCATTAGTGTAATAGTTGATGCACAACAAATTATTTTTGGTGCAAAAAATTAGGTGAAATATCAGGTGGGAACATTGCCATTTGTTATTTCGGTGCCTCATGGAGGTAGTTTAGAACCATCTTCAATACCTAATCGAACATGCAATAATCCTGTATTTGCAACAGATGTGTATACAATCCAAATGGCCTTGGAAATCAAAAAGCAACTTTATGCAGCTACAGGCTGTTATCCTCATTTAATTATTTCACATTTGAAACCAAGCAAGCTAGACCCTAATAGAAATATCGCAGACGGAGCATGTGCAAACACCGAAGCTGAAAATGCCTGGCGTGAGTTTCATCAATTTATTGTTGATGCTCAGGATTCAGCAAATCAACAGTATAATAATCAAACGTTTTTTATTGATTTGCACGGTCATGGCAATCCAATTCAGCGTATTGAGTTGGGATATTTGCTTTACTACGACGAATTAATACTGCCCGACAGCATTCTAAATACCACAAAGTACATAAACTTTAGTTCAATAAAGAATTTAGCGTTGTACAACAGGAATAACTACACTCATGCCCTTTTGCTAAGAGATTCAGAATCTTTTGGGAGCCTTTTATCAAATTCTCATTTTCCGGCTGTTCCCAGCGAGAGTATTCCTTATCCTGAAATTAATTCCAATTATTTTAGTGATGGATATACCATTGCAAACCACACCTGTTATGCTGCCGGTCTTGAAATTAACGGTTTGCAGATGGAGTTAAATTATACTGGAGTGAGAGACAGCCCAAGTAATAGAACACTTTTTGCATCTGCCTTATCCGGAATTTTAATTACCTACATGAATACTCACTTTAATATTAATTGGAATGCCTGCCAGCCAACACATTCGGAAATTGAACGGGCTCCCGCCGGTAAAGTAATTATTTTTCCCAATCCAATTGGGAAAGCGGAACTGATGAACATTAATATTTCAGAAAGCAATTCTTTTTCTTATTCCATCTATAATACATTTGGTAAAGAGATAAAAGTTGGTATAGCTGCTAATTCTACCGAAATTTCGTTTCTTAATTCCAGAGTTTATTTTATTATTTTTACGGAAATTGGGAGTGGTTAAAAAAGTGTTACTAAATTGATTGTAAAATAGTTTATCCGCCCCATTGTGCTTGACAATGAATTTTATGGAAATATTAGCAGAAAAGCAGGCTTGTTTTGCAATCACTTTGATAAATATTTCGCAATCTAAAGACCTCATAGTTTTAAAAAAAACACGCTTTTGAAGCTGGCGAACGTGGTCATAGTTTCCTGTAGTTAAAATCATGAAGTAAAAAGTATATGAATATGGCTGCATTATATTTGAATAAACAATAAATAAGCGAAATACCGGTTTATATGCCATTTAATTAAGATTATTATGGACTATGAACTCGAAATTAACATTATAGGTAATTATGATAGCAATTCTCCTGTGTTCACCAGAGATTTTCTTGCACAAATAGTTTCCGGACATCTATGGCAAAACCGGAAGGCGTTTTTGTCATCGGCTGAGTCCGAAATTCTTTTTCCAAAGTGGACTAACAATAGTGATGGTGATGAGCGTCTTTTAGAACCTGTAGACCCTTTGCTGTTGAAAAGTGTATTTTATAAAATTGGCCAATACCTTGAGAAAAATCAGACTATCTTGCCACTGGTACATTCTCTAAGTTGCAACAAAAGTGAACTAGAACAAATAGATAATTATGCATTTGGAAGTTTTGGTGAATTGATAATCAAGAACAGCAAATGTTGGGTTCAAGGTGATACATACTTCTACGATGAATACAATGACAAGGGATTACGGCAGAAATTCAATATCAGAAACCACCCCTATGAGCCCGATGATATTGACTTATGGATGGATGTAAAAAGCGAAATCGAGATTGATGGAAAGCTATACTATATGCGCACTATTACTAAATTTCAGCAGTTTGAGGAATCTATTAAGGATGTGATAGCATGTTGTAACACAGCAATAGAGCAAAACAAAAATATATATTGGCTAATTAGTTAAAACAAAATGGCGTTATCACATAAAAGACAAAATGGTACATCGTCGTGATATGTTGTCAATCAGCTATTTAATTATTCTGGATAATCATATCCGAAATTCGAAGACTAAAATTTATAAAAAAAATGAGAAAAAATATCCATAAGGCCTTTTAGTTTTCAAAAGTACATGTATATTTATCCGCAAAAAATTTTAAACTGTGAGTAAACCAAAAATTATTAAAGATTTCAGCAAACTGGATAAAAACCTCCAGAATGCCATTAAATTAAAATATCCCGACGGATATGAAGAGTTCCTGATTACTTTTCAGAATAAGGAAGGACAATTTATTAGTGCATTACCTTTTGAAACGGAAGAAGCCAATTATCTGGTAAAAATGCCCGTAAATGTTACTTCAAAAGTAAAAGATGAAGACGAAGAGGAGGACGATTTTGATGGTGATGGCGTTGGTGCTGATGAAGAACCCGATTTCGATGATATCGACGACGAAGAAGCTAACGAAGATTAATCCTACTTAGGAGCACTTTCGAAAAAAACAGTATATCTGTAAAAGCTAAGGCATATTTTTTATGACCGACTGCAATTTTTGGCAGATATACTGTTTTTTTTTATTAAAGCAAATTCGCAATTGAAATTATTCTGCAAATCCTTCTAATCAGGGTGCATTAATCAAAATTTATCAAAATGTTTGAAAAAGCAGGGATCATCATCCAGAATTTCAGTAATTTTATTTGGGGATGGCCAATATTGGTCTTGCTCATGGGCGGTGGATTATTTTTTCTGATATACTCTGAATTAAGTCCGCTTCGGTATTTAGGGCATGCAGTGAAAATTATTGCCGGAAAGTACGACCAAATTGACGAAACCGGGCAAATAAACCATTATCAGGCCCTCTCAACAGCTATTGCCGGAACAGTGGGAATGGGCAATATCAGTGGTGTGGCAGTTGCCATTAGCATGGGTGGTCCGGGAGCCATTTTCTGGATGTGGATTAGTGCATTAATTGGCTCATCTACCAAATTTTTTACTTGTTCACTGGCTGTTATGTATCGCGGCAAGGACGATACCGGCGAAATTCAGGGAGGCCCAATGTATGTAATTCGCGAAGCCCTCCACAAAAATTGGCATTTTTTGGCTTATGCCTTTGCTTTTTTAGCCATGATTGGTGTTTCTCCAATGTTTCAGGCAAACCAGTTGGGGCAGGCTATCAAAGATATTTTACTTTTTCCGCATGGAATTCAGGAATCCTGGCAGCTGAATTTTATCATCGGTGTTGTTTTAGCGGTATTTGTGGCTTTGGTAATTTTTGGGGGGATAAAAAGAATAGGAAAAGTAACTGGAAATTTAGTTCCCATTATGGTAATTTTGTATATGATTTCTGTGTTCGTAATTCTGATAAATTTTTCCGATCGAATAATTCCATCGCTCGAGTTAATAATTGTAGATGCCTTTACGGCCAAATCCGTTATGGGTGGTTCGGTAGGCAGCCTTATTATTCTTGGTGTACGAAGGGCCGCATTTTCTAACGAGGCAGGAATAGGTACAGCTCCTATGGCTCACGGAGCTGCCAAAACCAACGAACCCATTAGAGAAGGCTTGGTGGCCATGCTGGGGCCAATTATTGACACCATTGTGGTTTGCACCCTAACTGCCCTCGCAATTATTGTAACAGGTGTGTGGAGTCATCCCGAACTAAATGGCATTTCACTCACCCTTAATGCATTTAAACTAGGTATTCCACTGGGAGGCGACTATCTGCTAATTATCAGCGTTGCCATTTTCTCCTTATCTACTATGTTTGCCTATCCATATTACGGAACAAAAAGTTTTATCTTTCTTTTTGGTTCACGATACAAGCATATTTACAGCATTTTTTATATTTTGCTTATTCCGGTAGGAACAATGGCCACATTACCAACCATTATCAGTGTATTCGATTCGGCTTACGCATTAATGGCTTTTCCAACCATGATATCGGCCTTATTGTTGGCACCAAAAGTAAAAAAGGCAGCCAACCTGTATTTTAAGCGTTTGAAACAAGGAGAGTTTTAGCAAAATGAAAGTAGCAATTATTTATAATCAGGACAGAACTGCGGTTATCAACACTTTTGGGATGCAAAACAAAGAAGTGTATAACCCTAAAACGGTTAAACTTGTGGCTGAATCGCTCGAAAAAGGGGGCCATAACGTATCGGTGATCGATGGTAACATGAATGTGATTGAAAACCTGCAAAATTTTATGCCCAAAGTTGTCGAAGGAGAAACTTTTGGGATGGTTTTTAACATGGCTTATGGCATTCAGGGCGAAAGCCGATATACCCACATTCCGTCGTTGCTCGAAATGCTCGGGATACCTTATGTTGGATCCAGTCCGGCAGGTCATGCCCTGGCTCTCGATAAGGTAATTACCAAGATTATCATGCAGCAACATCAAATTCCAACACCAGATTTTTGGGTATTTTCTTCTGCCAAAGAAGATATGCAAAATGTGAAATATCCGGTTATTGTGAAACCTAAGATGGAAAGTGTTTCTTTTGGTTTAAAAGTTGCCCGAAACGAAACGGAGCTTAAGCTGGCTGTAGAATTTGTGATTCGCGAATTTAAGCAGCAGGCTTTGGCCGAGCAGTTTATTCGGGGGAGAGAGTTTGCTGTAGGAATTATTGGTAATTCACCAATTGAAACTTTTCCGGTATTGGAAATTGACCTTAATGGAGACCCCGATGCTATACAAACAGCAGAAGACAAACAAAAAAAACCGCGTGCGAAAATCTGTCCTGCTCTTATTTCGGAAGAACTGGCTCAACAGATGAAGGAATATAGTGTACAGGCATTCAGGGCTTTGCAATTACGCGATTTTGCCAGGGTTGATATTCGTGTGGACGAGAACAACCGTATATATTTATTGGAAATAAATTCCATGGCAAGTCTGGGTAGAACTGGAAGCTATGTATATGCTGCCAAAATGCATGGATTGGAATATTCGGCATTGGTAAATAAAATGCTCGATGTGGCTGTTGTACGCTACTTTACCAAGGACGAATTTCTTGATGAACAGGAGAATACAGACGCTGAATTACCTCTTTCTATAAAAATAAGGGGTTTTCTGCGCAGCCACGAAGGGCAAACAGAAAAACTACTTAGTCAGATGGTTGACTTAAACACCCATGTGCGTAATATCGAGGGAGTTAATCAATTCGGAAACATCCTGAAAAAGCAGCTTAATGTTTTAAATTTTCAGTACCAAACTTTTCCGCAAGTGGAAGTTGGCAATATTCTGTTGTTTTGCAATAATGCTACTTTTGATTACGATATCTTGTTGCTCGGTAATCTTGATAATACCACCAAAATTGGTCAGCAGGAATATTTTAGACATGCCGACCAAAAGTACTACGGTACAGGGATATGGGAACATAAAGGAGGGCTGATGACCATGCTGCTGGCCATGCAATCGCTTAGATTTTCAAGAATTTTGCGTAAAACGAAAATTGGCATACTACTAACCTCCGACGATGCTCTGCAAGGTAGATTTGCCAAAGAGATAATTGAGAACACGTCAAGAAAAGCCAAATACGTTATTGGGTTGCATGGCGCATTTCTCAATGGCGGTATTGTAACTTCTCGCTCCGGATCGGCGGTATATAAATGCAGTATGAATCTTAAAAATAATGAACAAGCCGAAAATGTACCTCAATCAGTTCAGGCATTTTCCAGATTGATGATTGCTTACACCGAACTTTCCGATAAAGATGCCGGCTTACTAATTTCCCCTTCCGAAATAAAACTCAACTCTAATATTACGGATTCTTATGCGCATGGAGAAGCCATTCTGAGTGTGCGTTTTAACCGAAACGAACAAATTGATTTTATTGATAAGAAAATAAGAAAACTAACGCCTGCTAAGATCAAAGAAAACGTTCATTTTCAGATAGAGGGTGAAGAGAAGCGACCTGCCATGGAATTTAATTCTCAGACTGAAACCTTTTGGAGTAATCTAAACGAGCTTGCCCGTAAACTTGGTATACGACTCAGAAAAGAACACCGATGGAGCTCCGCAGATATTGCCTTTTGTCCGCATGACATACAGCGTATTGATGGGCTTGGACCTGTTGGCATTAAGGATTTCAAAAAAATGGAGTATATTTTAAAACACAGCCTGATTGAACGTGCCACCCTTTTGGCTCTTACATTAAAAAGGCTGAGTAAGGTTTAGTTAAAATAATTCAATGCTTAATATCGTTAATACTTCAAAATAATTTGTTCCTTACTTGTTTAGGAAGTTAAATGCTACAAAGTTAAATCGATACAATAAGAAGCTATAGATATGCATCAAAATACCAAAGCAAATGAACTGCAAATAATGCGGAGAATTTTGTGCCGCATTATTTGCAGTTACGATTATCATCTTTCGACTATTACTTTAATAAAGAAGGGCTGAGATAGTAAAATAAGCATATTCAGATATTTAGAATTGTGCTTTAATTTTTTCCGACTTATCATACACCTGCTGTCGAAGGCTGTTTTTGTAATCGATGATTTTGTTTTGAAGGATATTATCCTGCACAGAAACAATTTGGGCCGCAAGAATTCCTGCATTTTTAGCACCATTCAAGGCTACTGTGGCCACGGGAACTCCGGCAGGCATTTGCAAAATAGAAAGCACCGAATCCCAGCCATCGATAGAATTGCTCGATTTTATTGGCACTCCAATTACTGGTAAGGGCGAAATAGCAGCCACCATGCCCGGCAAATGAGCTGCTCCGCCTGCGCCGGCAATAATCACCTTTATTCCACGGGTATGTGCTTCGGCGGCAAATGCAAATAGCTTTTCTGGTGTGCGATGTGCCGAAACTATATCGAGTTCGTAAGTTATACCAAATTCTTTAAGCATTTCGGCAGCTTGGGTCATCACAGGTAAATCCGAGTCCGAACCCATTACAATACTAACAAGGGCGTATATCATGATTTTACTTTTATTGTATTTTGTACTTTTAAAGCCTTTTCTAAAGCTTGTTCCATCGTTGTGGAGATAATGGTAACGTGGCCCATTTTACGAAAGGGACGGGTCTGTTTTTTGCCATAGAGATG
Source organism: Acetofilamentum sp. (assembly GCA_020720625.1). GTDB lineage: Bacteria > Bacteroidota > Bacteroidia > Bacteroidales > DYOH01 > DYOH01. The sequence continues at coordinate 8,443 of DYOH01000064.1, forward strand.
TATTTTTACCCCTTCTAGTGCCATTGTTTCGCTCAGACCTTCGTACTTTACCGGCCCCGAATAGTTTTCTTCACCAATAAGATTTACCATTACTGCTGGCATTTTCAATTGGGTGCTTCCCAAGGGCAAATTGAGTATGGCCCTTAAGTGCTGCTCAAATTGCGATGTAACCACACTCTCGATGGTATGATGTCCACTATTGTGTGGGCGGGGTGCTACTTCGTTAACTAAAATTCGGCCATGAATGTCCACAAAATACTCTACGGCAAGCAATCCGCTTAAATTTAACTTTGTGATTAACAAACTTGCAATTTCTGATGCCTCATTTGCCTGTGCACCGGTAATCTGCGATGGACAAATCAGTTTTTCTACCAGATTGGCCTTTTTGTCGAATACCATCTCTACGGCCGGAAAACACTTTACTTCGCCGCTCTCGTTACGTGCAGCAATTACCGCAATTTCCTTTATAATATCTATCTTTTGCTCTACAACAGATGCCTGGTCGAATAGTTTCGACAAATCCTGGGCCGATTCTATAACTGCAATGCCTCGTCCGTCGTATCCACCCTTTCTAATTTTTTGTACGAAAGGATATACAAGCTTATTTTGCTGAAGAGCCTCTATTATTTCCGATTTATTGGAATAAAGGCCAAAAGCTGCGGTAGGTATCTGATACTGTTCATAAAACAATTTCTGTAATCCTTTATCCTGAATTAGTTCCAGTACTTCGGGGTCGGGCAATATTTTTAAACCTTCTTTTTTAAGTTGATGTAGGGCATCTACATTGATATTTTCTAATTCATAGGTAAGCACATCTACCTGCTTTCCAAAATGATAAACATCATCGTAATTTAAAAAATCGCCTTTTACATAAACCGATGCAATTCCTCGGGCCGGACAAGTTTCTTCGGGGTCGAGCACATAAGTTTGAATATCCCATTTGCTGGCATCCTGAATAAGCATTTTGCCCAACTGTCCTCCGGCAATAATGCCTAATTTGAGGGTAGAACTGTAAAGTTTTTCCATTTTTTAACTGCAATAATTTTGTACAAAAATATACATTGTAATTATTGGAATAAAATTTAGTTACAGGATTTTTTTTGATTGCAGTGGAGTGTATGTCTCCTGGATTTTTTTGAAAAAAAAAGAAGCTGTTTCAGAAATGATTTTTTCTGTAAACAGCTTCTATATATTACTTAGAAAAGAATTACTTTTTAATACGCATATTATAGAATGAGCGGTATACAAAGTATAACGCAACAAAAAAGAATACTACCCCAACATAAGGTGCAACATGTCTGAATTGCTCAGAAATGGCTATCTCCATAGCTAATAATCCGAACAAAGTAGTAAATTTAATAATTGGATTTAAGGATACCGATGAAGTGTCTTTAAATGGATCACCCACAGTATCGCCAATTACAGTAGCATCGTGCAGTGGAGTACCTTTTTCTTTCAAGTCAACCTCTACTACTTTTTTTGCATTATCCCATGCACCACCGGCATTGGCCATAAAAATAGCCTGGAACAAACCAAAAACAGCAATAGAAATAAGGTAGCTTACAAAGAGAGAAACCGGAGCTGCAAAATCGTTATTTAACAAGCTTCCGTCAGGTGCATATTCAGGAGTTCCCGGTGCTGCCATAAAAGCAAAGGCCAAAGCAAAAGAAAATAATGCCACAAAAATATTAAACATACCGGTTTGGGCATATACTGTACAAATACGAACTACCTCTTTTGAAGATGCTGCAGATGCTTTTTTCTCCGCATTTGGATCCAGATTAATATTCAATTTGATATATTCTACAGCTCTGTATGCACCTGTTGTTACTGCTTGTATTGAAGCTCCGGTAAACCAATATATCACCGAACCGCCTAATAAAAATCCTAAAATAGTATAAGGATTAAGCAGATTAAGTACTTCTTCGGGTTGTATGCCTAATGTATCGCGAATTACCAATATTAGCGAGAAAATCATTGTTGTGGCACCTACAACGGCAGTACCAATAAGTACTGGTTTGGCAGTAGCTTTGAATGTATTTCCGGCTCCATCGTTTGCTTCCAGGTAATGCTTTGCATTTTCAAAATCCGGTTTAAACCCAAAATCTTTCTCAATTTCTTTTGCTATATTCGGAATGGTTTCAATTAAGGATAGTTCGTAAATACTCTGAGCATTATCTGTTACTGGTCCATAGCTGTCTACGGCAATGGTAACCGGTCCCATTCCTAAAAATCCAAAAGCAACCAAACCAAAGGCAAAGATTGATTCATATTCCATGTATTTATCCAAATAGAAAGTAGATGCGTAAAAGGCAAGGAACATTAAACCAAAGAAAACCATACCTTTCCAAAAGGCACTGAAGTTTCCGGCCACTAAACCTGAAAGAATTGTTAAAGAAGCTCCACCTTCGCGTGAGGCCTGAACAATTTCGTTTATATGTTTTGATTTGGGGCTGGTAAAAAGTTTTGTAAATTCTGGAATCAACGCAGCTCCTAAAGTTCCTGCACTAATAATTACAGAAAGTGTTAACCACAAATTATGTTCCAGATGGCCTATTAAAATTTTACTTACAATAAAGGTTGCTATAATAGAAAGAATGGAAGAAATCCAGACCAAAGAGGTTAATGGTTGTTCAAAATCATGTAATGGTTTTGAAGAATAACGCAATTTGCTGATACCCTGGTTGATATAGAATGCAACTACCGAGGTAATAATCATCATAATACGCATCAAGAAAATCCATGCGAGTAATTCAACCTGTATAGCTACATCCATTACAGCCAAAACGATAAACGAAATAAGTGCTACTCCTGTAACTCCATAAGTTTCAAATCCGTCGGCAGTGGGACCAACACTATCACCGGCATTATCGCCTACACAGTCGGCAATTACGCCCGGGTTTCTTGGATCATCTTCGCCGATTTTAAATACAACTTTCATTAAGTCGGAACCAATATCGGCAATTTTGGTAAAAATACCTCCGGCAATACGTAATGCACTTGCGCCAAGAGACTCTCCAATGGCAAAACCAATAAAGCTTGCACCGGCATATTTACTCGGAACAAATAGAAGTATAATAAGCATCATAATCAGCTCAATGGATATGAGCATAACGCCAATACTCATTCCTGCATTTAGCGGAATATTCAGTAGTTTTAGCGGTTGTTTTTCTAAGGAGGCGAAAGCCATACGGCTATTGGCTAAAGTATTCATTCTGATACCAAACCATGCCACAGAATAGGAACCTAAGATACCTACTACTGTCCAGCTTAGAATCAGCAATACACCGCCAAAATTGAAATGTCCCTGAAGATAGCCAAAATAAAAGGCAATTGCAGAACCAATAAAGGCAAACAAAATGGCCAGAAATTTACCTTGCTGAACAAGATAAGTTTTACTTGTTTCGTAAATTACCTGAGCCACATCCAGCATAGAACTGTGCGCTTTTAGCCCTTTTACTCTCTGGTATTGATAATAACCAAAAACCAGACCCAAAAAGGTAATTACAAATCCCCACATCAGCAAAGGTCTGTTATCTCCCAAATCGGGAATAACCAAATCGGCTTCGCCGGCAAAACTAAACATGGGCATCATGGCCAAAATTGCGAAAACCCACCATCTTTTATTCATTTTCATAAGCGTATGACTTAAAATTGTTTTGTTATATCTTTGTTAAATTTGGTCAAATATAGGTTAAATTTTGGCAATAAGTCAAAAAAAAAGTGTTTTACGACAAGTTTTTTTAAACATGCATAATAATTTTGTGCTTTTGATATATATTTGTAAACGGTAAAGGATTGTTTTTATCGAGAAAAGCGCATTTTTAAACTTCGTTTTTGATTCTCCAAAAGGCAAGAAATTCAAATACAAGTTATAGTTAAAATACTTTCGGTTAGTTATTTAGAATCATTTCCGCAAATCTCTACTTCAAGTACTTATTCTTTACTCAATGAATCATAAAAATTGATAATTTTAAAAAAAACTCATCCAATGACAAATGTCATCAGATGAGTTTGGAATAATCTTATTGAGTTATATTCTCTTCCGTTTCAATTACTTTTTCTGCTGTGGTTTCGGTTTCGCTGGTAGTTGATTTTTCTTCAACTACTGCTTGCCCGGCTGCAGGATTTTCGGATATGGGTTCTTTTTCGGGGCTTATTACTACCTCGGTAGCCAAGGCCTTTTCGGCAGGAATATGGTCCGTTTCAAATGCAAACACTGGTGCCATAACTATAGCGGTAGCAATCATTACTTTAAGTAAACTATGCAGGGTTTGTGAACCCAGATTCTGATAAAGTCTGCCAAAATCTGAAGATTCATTTTGGTGAAGCACTGTTGTGCTTTCCATTTTTAGTTTAAGTGATTTTTTAAACAAGTTTACCATTGTTTTATATGAATTGCTAAGCAATACAATACCAGAGGTGTGCTTAACTGCCATGAGAATAAAACTTCCGGCAAAAACACCCGACAAAAAGGCGCCTAAAAGTTGCATTCCACCAACATAAACGATAGCCACTGGCAATCCTACGCTAAAAATAAGTGGAATAATCAAGCCGTTTATACTGGTTTTGTTTACTGCATCCACGCATTTTTCCACATCGGCTGCCTTTGCTGCTTCGGCTATAACTTCAAGCTCTTCGGGGGTTGCCATGGATAAATCTTGTTGATATTTTTGTAGTATAAAGCCAGCGTTTTTCATGCTTTCTGTATCTGTGAATTGTCGGCTTGTTTCGTTAACCAAATTCTGAGCTGCTCTATTCGCAGTTCCATTAATTAACGCATTAAAGATAAATGGCATGAGAATACCTGCCACTAGCAAAGCCAAATTAAGCGGGTTTACCATATTAATTACCTGCAAATCGCTCATATCCAGTACAGCCATAAAACCGGCCATTGCGGCTACTGCTGTTGTTGTCATGGCATAGCCTCTACTTTGTGCATTGGTTTGTTCGGCATTCTTCTCTAATTGCTGTAAATTACTTTGCTCATCTTCTGGTATTTCGGTTAAATCACTCATAATCCCGGCTCCAGAGATTATCGGCAAAAATTGCTGAAATACCTGTTGTATACCTGTTAGCATTAGCATTCCAACGCCCGTCATAGCTACACCATAAGCACCTGCAAAATAGTAACCCGCCATGATAGAAACAAGTATAAAAAATATGCTGATTACGGCTGAAATTGTTCCACTATTTAAACCTGCGGTAACCGTACTTTCGGTACCATAATTTACTTTCGACAAAATATTTTTGAGTGAAACTGCACTTTGGGCAGTGAAATACTCGGTGAATTTGCCTATACCAATAACGGTAGCTGCTCCAATCAGTACCGACCAGAATACCCCGATAGACGAATAAACGAGTTCTGATGTTCCGCCATCGGCAGAGATTACCCATCCGGAAGGTAACATGCCTTGAATAATAAAGTAGGCTGCAACAACTGATAGTCCGCCCACTGCATACTCGGCAGCATTAAATGATTGTTGAATATTTGATTTGTTATTCCATTGAATAAGATATGCACCCAATACACTAAGCAGCATTCCTGAAGCAGCAATTGCCAATGGAAGTACAACAGGTGCTAAGGCAAATTGTGCCTGTATTTCTACCGAATTGGTAAATAGAACACCTAAAACCATGGCCGAAATTAAGCCAATACTTATCGTTTCGCCGGCATCACCAATTTTGGCTCCTGATGAAGCTGCATTTTCGCTTACAACGGCAGATACGTTGGCCGGATTAATCACTGTATTCTGCGGAATGTCCTGATTTTGCTGCATAATCATTCTGTTTCCACTGTTTAGTGCGTGTTGAAATACACTTCCATTTACATTTAAAAAGAATGAAACCATACTGGCTCCAAAGGCATATCCGGCTACAATATTCATAACCATTGCTAAATCCCAGTCTTTCTTTATCCAATGATTTACGAGTAAATATATCAAACTAATTCCAAGAATGGCTGCCACAGTATTTACCTGGGCAATATATGAGCCACCCGAAGTTGAGATTTGAACACCCTTTCTGGCAGATGACTGTATTTTATCGATACTTCTGGGAGCCACTTTGTTGGCCATAGCTGTTCCTAAAAAGGCTGCAACTGCCGAAAAAACAGCGCCAACCAGAAATGATAAAGCAACCATACTATGCGTACCGGTTTGCTTATATGCCTGTACAAAAAGCAAAACGCCTACTGCAACAACAGCTACAATGAGCACTTGATATTCAAGCTTTATGTAAGAGATAATGCCATCGCTTGCTTTTTTGTTGAGTGTAATGAGTTCTTGGTCTGCAAGCTTTTGTTTTTGTATCGACAGGTTTGTCCAAACCAAATACAGAATCGATAAAATTCCGCTGCCGAGGACGAAATAAATTGTGTTTTCCATTATTGTTTTTCAAAAAGTTATTGGTAATTTAAACTCAATTATCCACAATTTTAACAAGAATTTAGTTAAAAAGCAATTTTTAATCTAATTAGTTATTAACAATTAAGCTATAAGCCTTAAATATTTTCAGTAAATTATTGATTATATGATAGAAAGCGTTGCGCATTTGCTTATCGATGTTAACTGGTTGATGCGCTAATAATTTTATTTTTAGGGTAAAAATATTTACCTTTGTTTTCTTAAATAAATATATTCTATAAGTTAATCAATCATTTTAAAACAATATGGCAGAATTACTAACTGATCAACTTCCTTACAAAATAGCCGATATTAAACTGGCCAAGTACGGAAGAAAAGAAATAGAACTGGCAGAAAAAGAAATGCCAGGCTTAATGTCGTTGAGAGAAAAATACGGCATAGAGAAACCCTTAAAAGGAGCCAAAATATCGGGTTCCCTGCACATGACCATACAAACAGCCGTACTTATTGAGACATTGGTAGAATTAGGAGCAGATGTACGTTGGGCCAGTTGCAATATATTTTCTACTCAGGATCATGCCGCAGCAGCCATTGCCCAAGCTGGAATTCCGGTGTTTGCATGGAAAGGCGAAACATTAGCCGAATATTGGTGGTGCACCGAGCAAGCTCTTACATTCCCTGATGGGTCGGGACCTGATTTAATTGTTGATGATGGTGGAGATGCAACACTGATGGTTCACTTAGGAGATAAGGCAGAAAAAGATGCTGCTATTTTGAATAAAGCTGTGGCCACCGAAGATGAAATAGAATTATTCAAAGTATTAAAGGCATCATTGAAAGCAACTCCCGGAAAATGGACAGCCATTGCCAAAAAAATTAAGGGTGTTTCGGAAGAAACAACTACTGGCGTTCATCGTTTATATCAAATGTTTGAGAAAAAAGATTTATTGTTTCCGGCTATCAACGTTAACGACTCAGTAACAAAGTCAAAATTCGACAATCTTTATGGTGTACGCGAATCTTTGACCGATGGTATCAAGCGTGCAACCGACATTATGCTTGCCGGTAAAGTTTCTGTAGTTTGCGGATACGGTGATGTAGGAAAAGGTTCTGCTGCTTCGCTCCGGGCATTTGGTTCGCGGGTTATTGTTACCGAAATTGATCCCATTACTGCGTTGCAAGCTGTGATGGAAGGATACGAAGTAAAGACTGTTGAAGATGCCTTAGACGAAGGCGATATTTTTGTTACTACTACCGGAAACCTTGATGTTATTACCTTTGAGCACATGTCTAAAATGAAAGATCATGCCATTGTGTGTAATATCGGGCATTTCGATAACGAAATTCAGGTATATTCGCTTAGCGAAGCCAATGGTGTACGACGTGAGAACGTTAAGCCGCAAGTGGATCAGTATTATTTCCCCGATGGTCATTCGATTATCTTACTGGCCGAGGGAAGGTTGGTTAATCTGGGTTGTGCTACCGGACATCCATCATTTGTTATGAGTACATCTTTCAGCAACCAAACTTTGGCTCAGATTGAATTGTGGCAAAAGAATTTTGAGGTTGGAGTATACCGATTGCCTAAACATCTCGACGAAGAAGTAGCTCGCCTACACTTGCCGCAGCTTGGGGTAAAACTTACACTTTTATCTGAGAAACAAGCCGAATATTTGGGTGTGCCTATTAATGGGCCATATAAACCGGAACACTATAGATATTAATCCCTGTTTAATTGAATAAAAAACGCCCACTTATATTTGAGACGGGCGTTTTCTAATTTATTAAGATTAAAAAGTCTAAAAGCGATTTAACTCTCAATATTCTCCATTTTCGACTTTATCTCATTTGACCATAATAAATACAATTGGCAAGCCTTAGATTTTGGCCAATGCCTGCTCCAAATCGGCAATAATATCTTCCACGTTTTCTATACCTACTGAGAAACGAACCAATTCGTCGGTTATTCCTGCCTTTTGCTTTTCATCGTGTGAAACACCTGCATGGGTCATTGAAGCAGGATGTTGAATTAGCGTTTCAACACCGCCCAAAGATACTGCGAGAATTGCCAGGTGCACGTTATTCATTAATGTTACACCGCCCTTGTATCCGCCTTTCACACCAAAACTTAGCATAGAACCAAATCCGCTCATTTGCTTTTTGGCTAATTCATGTTGCGGATGGCTCGTGAGGCCTGGATAGGTAATCCATTCAATTTTGGGATGATTTTTCAAGTAATCTGCAATTTTAATGGCGTTTTCCTGGGCTCTCTCGATGCGCAGAGATAAGGTTTTTACCCCGCGAATAACCATAAAGGCTTGGTGAGGATCCATATTGCTGCCCATGTAAACCATTGCGTGCCTTATTTTTTTGTATAATTCGGCTGTTTTGGTAACAATTACGCCACCCACAATATCAGCATGACCATTTATGAATTTGGTAACCGAATGCAATACTACATCAGCGCCCAAATCTAAAGGTTTTTGCAAATATGGACTGGAAAAGGTGTTATCAACAACTACAATAATACCATGTTTATGAGCCAGTTCAGAGAGTGCTGTAATATCAGAAATCTCCATGGTTGGATTTGATGGAGTTTCAAGGTATAGAACGCTTGTATTTGCTTTGATGGCAGCCTCTACCGCTGCATAATCTGATGTATGCACAAAAGTATATTCTACTCCAAAGCGCACAAAATCCTGCTCAAGTAAACCTCTCGATGGACCATATACTGATGCAGTACATACAATGTGCTTACCTTGACCAAGCAATGCAAAATATACTGCACTTACGGCTCCCATGCCCGAACTTGTTGCAATACCACCAAAACCGTTTTCCAGTTCCGCAATGTTTTTTTCTAAAGCATCAATGGTTGGATTTCCAATCCTGGTATAGATATAACCTTCTCCTTTTCCGGCAAATAAATCGGCTCCGTGTTGTGCATTTTTAAACGCGAATGTTGATGTCTGATAGATTGGTACAGTGGCACTGCCCATTGGGTCATCAAAAGCACCGGCGTGAATCAATTTGGTTTCGAAACCTTTGTCTTTTGTATTCATATTACAAATTGTTTTTTATTAATGAGCAAATGTAGTGATTTTAGTAGGCGCACAAAAAGTTTAAAAACATATTTGTTTGTGGCTTATATCGCATTTAATCCCCAACAAATACCTGATTGTTTTTGTATTAAATATCAATTTATTAAGTATATAGATTCAATTTTGTGAAAAATATATATGTTTGACTTATGGGTATTTTTTTATATCTTGCACAGTTTTTTGAGCAAAAGAATAATGAGTATAGAAGATAAAAAATTTATGCAGCGTGCTATCGAAATTTCAAAATATAGCGTGCAAAATAATGGAGGACCATTTGGTGCAGTGATTGTAAAAAATGGCGAAATTATAGCTGAGGCATCCAATAGTGTAACACAAACAAACGATCCAACTGCTCATGCAGAGGTTAATGCTATTAGAATAGCTGCTAATAAGTTAAAGAATTATGATTTAAGTGGTTGTGCCATATATACATCCTGCGAGCCATGTCCTATGTGTTTGGGAGCGATTTACTGGGCACATATTGATAAAATTTATTATGCCAATACTAAATCCGACGCCGCTGCCATAGGATTCGACGATTCGTTTATTTATGATGAAATTGCCTTGCCTTTTCTTTTACGAAAAAAGCAAATTGTTCAATTAATGCGTTTTGAGGCTTTAGAGGCTTTTAGATTATGGGATTCGAAACTGGATAAAAAGGAGTATTGAGCATAAAATTATTGATTTACTGCTTTCGATCCTTCATTTTTACATGAATCACTAAGAAACCTATTTTACAAAATACAGAAACTAATAAAATTGGGCACAGGAGTAAAATTCGCTGCATCTTCTGTATTATCGTTTGATTTGCGAAAGCAAAAATTCTTTATCTACCGCATTTGATTGGCGGAGTTTTTCTTCCCATTTTAAAGCCTCTTCCGGTTGCTTTAAGGTGTAATAAATTTCTATGATATTGAGATAAATAAAACCATAAGGATAATCTGGAATTTGCTCCAAAACCGATTTTAAACCTGTAAGGGCTTTATAACTTGAACCTTGGGAGTAAGCATCGTAAGCAGCATTCAATTCGGTGTTTATCGATGGATCTACCATTAATCCTTTAAACGAAAAGCATGCATTGCTGCAATTCTCTACTAAATCAATGTATTTCACATTTGGAGATAAAGGCGGAAACTCAAGCACAAACTGCAACTGCTCCTCTACGAAAGTAAATTTAAAAGTTTCGGGGCAACGTGCAATGCCACTGGCCGATAAGATTTGTAGTTTTTTTACGGTGCCTGTTTCTGTAATGCTTACCGATTGATCTACACAAAACCAATCGCCTTGTGGACTAAAATTAGTTACCGTGAAGAAGAAGCGGGTAACAGAATTATTTCGCTCAATTTTATCCAATAGCAATGTAGGATGAGTTTTACTGCCAAAATTTGGTGTTTCAATAATTGTTTGGCCCTTTGATATGCCAATATTTATTATACCCAATATCAAAAGGAAAGAAAATCGATTCAGAGATTTCATATAAATCAGTTAAGTTTTGCCTGGCTATTAAAAAGAACTCCGGCAGAGTAATAAAACCCTGCCAGAGTTTGTTTAATCAAACGATTAAAACTAAAAATTATTTTGTTAAAGCATAAGTAAAACCGAAAGAAAGTACCCATGCAGTTTTGTCGTAACCTGTAGTAACGCCATTTGCAAGAATATCTTTTCCCATATAAAAAGTATTCAAAAAGCCAAGGTCGATGCCAAAGTTATCGTTTACTTTGTAGTTACCACCCAAACCAATTGAGTTTGTGTTAAGCGAATAGCTTAAATCAGACTGATACTCATTTCTTGGGGCAGAAGAGGTAAACAAATAACCGGCCGAAAGAGCCAATTTTTCGTTTAAGCCATATTCGAAACCACCGGCAAATTCGTAAGCGTTAGAATTAAGTACTAAATCGTTTTTTACATTGGTTTCGCCATTAAATGATTTACCATAGCTAACGTTCATATCCCAGTAATAATGTGTACCGAAAGACAATTTCAGATTATCCATTACTTTATAATCGGCACCAAAGCTAAAGAAAGCAGGAATATCTGAATTATTTTCAACGCCGTCGGGGAACTTGCCTGAACCATCTACGGTGGTTTCATTTTTCACAGTCATTTTAGATGCCATTTCGTATTTCATGGCAACATTAAGTTTGTTTTCTAGTAAGCTAAGATTCACACCAAAGATAGGAGTAAAAGTATTGCCAACTTGTTTTGCATCCACTTCTACATCGGCAGTTGCGGCAGCATAACCAGTCATAACGGCAGCATTTTGAGTAAATCCGGGAGCAGCAGCAGTAAAAATTGCAGAAGCTGTACCAATATTCATGGTAGAAATGGCAGCAGCAGAAACACCGGCAGCAACCAAAATTTGGCTGGCTTGAGCGTATTGTTCAGCAGTTAATGCGGCACTTAAAGGAGTAGCAGCAGGCACACCTGTACCCATTGCAGCATTTAAGCTATTGGCAAAACTAGTGGCACCACCAGCTAGAGTTGTTAAGTTTGTGGCCATTTTAGTAAAAAAGGCAGGTGCTGAAACCATTGATCCGCTAAAACCGGCAGCAGGGTAATTCGGGTTAATCATGATATTTTTGATTCCACCTACGTAAGAGTTGGTTGCAGAAACATAACGACCGCCCAAAGCAACCGAAATCATATCGTTGATTTTATAAGAGAAATTCAACTGATATCCAAAATAAGTAGAAGAACCTTCAAAAGCAATATCGGCTTCATAACCTGTAGTTGGAATACTATTAGCATTCAAAGCACCCGGAATTTGTGAAACCGGAATTTCGAAAGATGGTAAACCTTCTTTGAAACTGGCACTACCACCACCACCAACAACAGTAAAGCCGGCAGAAACAGCCAAATTACCTGTTTTGTAAACAGCGAAGAATGTTGGAAGAATCGGTACAGAAGTAGTTCCACCAAATTCCGACTTGTTTAAAGCGCGATAGTCGCTTGTAACTGTTCTTGTTTGGCCAACAGTTTGAGTATTTAGCTGAAAATGGAATCCGTCGGCCAATTGGGTTAATCCGGCAGGATTGTAAAACACGGCATCCACACTGGTAGAGGCATCTCTAACCAAAGTACGAATCCAGGCAGCGCTCTGGTTGGTATTGTGTACCATACCACCACCAAAAGCAAAAGTCGTAGCACTGATAAGTGCGGCAAATAGTAAACTTAATCTTTTCATTTTACGTTAGATTTGTTAAATTACGGTTAATAAAAGTAAACCAATTTTAGGAATCTCCAAAACATATATACTAATTTTCATATTTTTTTTTTATTCTTTGTATAAGATTCATATATTTAGGTAATTATCCAATCCTATTTTTTATCATTGACGAACAAAGATAAGGTGTAAATTTAGATACTACCCAGTATTATTAGGTTACTATAAGCGCAATATTTAAAAAATACTAAAGTTTCGCAGGAGCTAAATAGCTGAAAAATAAATATCAAAATCATAAAAA